>JAUYDP010000468.1 GCA_030691805.1 Dehalococcoidia bacterium
GCGATTGGGTCGCTGGTTACCCAATTAAGACCTAGTCGCCGCCACGCGAGCCACACGATGAATGGCCGATAAAGCGGCGCGGGCGCACGCTTCCCCCTGGGCGATGGCCCGCTTGATGCTGGCCTGCCTAATGGAGTTGGGGCCTATCCCCTTCAGGTCAGGAATCAGAAGGAGGTCGGGGGGGTTAGTGTATAGTTTCGGCAAGGCCCCGCTCATGAGCTCCAGCAGGCTCCCGGCCTCCCTCAAAGCGCGAATAGGCTTAAGGAAGCTACCAAGCAGCGCCAGTGGCGCCCGGGGGATGGATCGCCCTACGTCCACGGCTATTACCCTCTCGGCTCCCAGCAGGCGGGGGAGGTCTACCGGCAACGGATCGATGAGACCGCCATCATAGAGACGGCGCCCGGCCAGGCGCGTGGGGCCTGAGAAGAAGGGGATACCTATGGCGGCCTTGATTGCTTCCGCCACCGGTCCCTCTCGCAGGATTACCCGCTCCTTCCGATACAGGTCCACGGCGACCATGGCGCAGGGCATGGGCAATTGCTCGATGAGAAGGGACCCGCTCAGGTCCAGTATCTTGCGCCCAACCCCGCTGGACTGGCGTATGTGCAGGCGGTCCAGGTAGAAGCGCAGGTAGTCCCCCAAGGTCAACCTCAGAAAGGTATCCTCTATATCCTGGGGGCTCATACCGCCGGCGAAACCGGCGCCGATTACCGCCCCGGAGCTGGCGCCCGCAACGCAAAAAATCGGGATACGCTCCTCCACCAGTACTTTCAGAACACCGATATGGGCGCAGCCCCGGATGCCGCCGGCTCCCAGAGCCAGACCTACTCGTGGCGGGTTACCCACCCTTTCAAGCCTCCTCTGCCTTTACCCGCACGGTCTTTTCAACCAGCTTTTCGCCACACCGGGGGCACTTCTCCTGGTCCACGGAATAGTCCTGCCGGCAACTTGGGCACCACTTTGCCTGTACGTTAACCCAGCCAGACTTTTCTTTCATAGTCAGGACAGCTTTTCAGCAGCCTGTTGTCCCACCCAAAAAGGGGAAGCAGAATGAAGGGGGAACAAACCCAGCACACCCACCTTGTGGCGCCCGCACTAGCGGCCCTCCCCCAGTCGGGCCGCAAACGCGAGGCCTGCTTCTACCATCTTCTCCATATTTGCCGGATCCACGAAACCCGCCCGGTCCTGGGCGGTATGGTAGTTGGGGTCCAGGTCGTTTCCCACGGTATAGTGGAACAGCACGGCAGGGATCCCGGCAGAGATGAAGCTGACGTGGTCGCTGCTGCCGGCTGAAAGCCCCTCCAGGGCCTGCGCCGGAATGCCCTGGCTGCTGGCGATGGCCAGGGCCGTCTGGACCAGTTGCTGGCTGCCCCCAAACCTCATCTTGTCTCCCACCCCTACCATATCCAGGCTGACCATGGCCACTATCTGCTGTCGCTCCGCCTGGGTCAGGCTGCTGACGTAGTGGAGGCTTCCCAATAGACCCAACTCCTCAGCGCTGAAGGCGATGAATCGCATGGTGAGAGGCCCCGGACGGGCCAGGCGGGCCAGCTCCAGCACCACTGCGGAGCCGGAGGCGTTATCATTCGCCCCTGGACCAGCCTCGACGGAATCGTAGTGCGCGCCGAAGACCAGTGTGCCGGCGCCGGTCCCCCGCCTGGTAGCAATTATGTTTTGGCCGCGACGCTCCTCGCTGGTGGCATCCACGGAGAACTGGACCGTAACCGTCCCGCGCTTGAGAAGCTCTAGCAGGAGGTTCCCTTCATCTTGCGAAATAGAGACCACTGGAATCGAAGCTAGTTGTGAAAGCCTACCTCTGAAATTGCCGGGAGCGTTATTGAATATGATGGCGCCGGCTGCCCCAGCCCTGGCCACAGCCGCTATCTTCTCATCGAAGGTTGTCTCACCCCGCTGAATCAAGCCAATGCGACCTCGCAGCCCCTCCAGAGGAAGGTCCTGCGGGCGGGCCAGGCCAACGCTGGCTATGGGCGCCTCCACCCTTCCGGCGGCTGACAGGCCCATGGTCAGCGGGTGCAGTTCCTCCGCCTGCGGAGCCTGGACCAGTAAACGGGCGCCACGGTCTATGAAGTAGGGAAACGGGAAATTCTGCCTCTCAACCGCATAGCCATAGCTTCGAAGCTGGGTCTCGATGTAATCGGCGGCCGCTCTCTCCTGCGCAGAGCCGGCCGGACGTGAGCCGATGGTCTCCGCCAGATACCGGACATGCTGCAAGGCCCTCTGGCCCGAGCTTAAAGCCGGGGCCGGCGTCGGGACGGCAGTGGCCGTAGGGCTGGCCGTGGGCGCAGGAGCAGGGGTACGGGTAGCGGTAGCAGTCGCAGTTGCAGTGGGGCTGGCCGTAGCCATTGCAGTGGCAGTAGCCGTAGCCGTAGAGGTTGCCGTGGGCTCCGGCGTCGGGGACGCGCTGCCGCCTAGCGGAACCACGCAGCCTCCCATTACCAGCACGGCTACCAGAAGGACCGCCAGCAAGGGGGTGCCGAAGATTTGCCTCTTCAAAGTATGACCTCTATCAATAGGCGCTGTTAATCAATTCGTCCTGGGCATCATTTTACCCGCGTACCCTCCTTATGTCACCTTGAGCTGAGATCTCTGTCACCATCCCTGGCCGCCACGAACGATGAAGGGACCTGCCGGGAGCGCCGGCGTCCCGCCGGCCCCGGGGGCGTCTCAGATATGGACGTGGTTTTTTGAAAACCAATTCGGGTCTGGCCGAGCCTGATATGGCCGACACAGCGGTCGGCCGCTACGCATAGCCGCGAACATCCCTGTCCGCCAGTCCCTAACCCGGCGTAGCCGGAACCAAAACGCTGTTCACGGTTGAGCGAGAATTCATGCGCGGTTCGCGCAGGATTTCAGTCGTAAGGTACTAACGCCATAGCCGCGAACGTCCCAGGTTTTTGAAAAACGGTGAACGGTTCGCTTTCCAGCCCAGGCCTCTGGCGAGGCATGCCTCGCCACTACAGAAGCAGGACATCTTTAGCCCTCCGGTACCTCTAGCAAGCCGGCGATCCGCCCCGTAAAGGGCTTGTCCAAACAAGCTCTCCCTGCCGGCCAGTTCCCAACATCTATTGACGGACGGCCCGAGCTTGTTGAAAAACCCGTCAATGGGCCAGTCACGCGGGATCTGTAGTGGCGAGGCATGCCTCGC
>JAUYDP010000469.1 GCA_030691805.1 Dehalococcoidia bacterium
GTGGTCTGCGGTGGCAGCACCCTCACGGCGGCCCAGCCTCTCAACAACGTGGTGCGGGTGGGCTACCAGGCCCTGGCCTCGATCCTGGGCGGTGTGCAGTCGGTCTTCACCTGCGCCTACGACGAGGGATATGCCATCCCCACTGAGGAGTCCCAGACCCTGGCCCTTCGCACCCAGCAGGTGCTGGCTTATGAAACCGGCGTCACCAACACCGTGGACCCCCTGGGCGGCTCCTATTTCGTCGAGAGCCTGACAGACCGCATGGAGCAGGAGGTAGCCAGGGTAATGGAGCGCATCGAGCGGCTTGGCGGCATGGTGGAGTGTATCCAGAAGGGCATAGTCCAGCGGGAGATTCTGGAGGAGGCCTACCGCCAGCAAAAGCGGCTGGAGAGTGGGGAGAAGGTGGTCGTCGGGGTCAACCGGTATGAGAGCGCCGAGACTGGACAACCCTTGCGGCTCTACCGGATGAGCGCGGACGTGCAAAGCAAGCAGCTTGATAGGCTGGCGAAGACCAAGGCGTCCCGGGACAACCAGAGCGTCACCAGGGCGCTGACCACACTACGGTCGGCGGCGCTGTCAGAGGAAAACCTGATGCCTTACCTGCTGGTGGCGGTAAAAGAATACGCCACCGTGGGCGAGATGGTCTCGACGCTACGAGAGGTGTTTGGGGTGTTCAAGGAGCCGGTGGGGTTGTAGTAGTGGTATACTTCTAGCTGGTCAAGTCAATTATCAGGCAGGCTGGCATGACCAACGAGGAATTCCTTGATCTGGTGAGAGGTTCAAATGAGGGAGTACACGTATACCGTTATCCTTGAGCACGACCCTGAGATCGACGAATATGCTGCTCTCGTGCCGGCCTTGCCCGGTTGCTGGAGCCAGGGCAGGACACCGCAAGAGGCGCTAAGCAACGTCAGGGAGGCCATCATCGGCTTTCTAGAGACGCTACAGGCGCACGGCGAGCCGGTTCCGGTGGAGGACAGGGTGGAGCGGGTCAAGGTAGCGGTTGTGTAATAATCCGCCTCTCCCTCAACTGCACAAGCCAGGATCTTGTCGTCATCAGGATCTTTGGTGGCCACCTCAACGGTGAGATCGCCCTTAGTCCGCACGGCGTCGGCTTGGAGGGCTCGCACGATCTCGGAGACTGTCTCATCAGTGACATGGCGTTTCTCTCGGTAATAAGGGCGGCCCAAAGCCCGAATAACCTCCGCAATGAGGTCGTCCCGAGTGACGAACAGGAAATCACCCCTGCGTCATGCTTCAAGGATCTCGTACAGGGTACCGCTTTCCGCTACGAACGCGGATAACACCACGTTGGTATCGAGAACTGCCCTAAGCACGCCCTTCGGCTACTTCTCTCTTTTCCCGGCGCTTTTCGCGGCGGAGGGCGGCGATCTCGCTTAATGCCTCTTCCATCGCTTGCTCTGACGTGACGCCGGGGTTTCTAGCCCGTAGCTCGTCGAAGACCTTGAACCTCTCCTCCCGATCCTAGAGCAGCCTTTGGTAATCCTCGGGGCTGATGACCACCGCAAAGGTCCGGCCCTTGGAGGAGCCTCCAAAGGCCGGATTTTTACATTGATTTAGCTTTGAATTTGCTGGTAGGCCGCCAGGGAATCGAACCCTGATCATCGGATTAAAAGTCCGGTGCTCTGCCATTGAGCTAGCGGCCCCAATCGAATATAACCGAAGGGTACACCTATGTCAAAGACTTCCGGACCACCCATTGGCACGGTCCTCCCCTACGTCTCTGTTCAGGTCTTTGTGGTTGACAAGAGCGGTAAGATCGGCATGATAGCATAGCGCCTCCACATCTACCGGAACCGCAGGAAGCTTCTGGCCTATTTCAGGAGGCCCGGGGCCATGGGTGCGGCGAAGGCGGAGCGGGTTGCCCCTAGGGCGCGCAGGCCGGACCCTTTTATGACCAGGAGGGCCTTTCTCGTTTCGGCCCCCTCGGCTCTGGCCGGGTTCGTCGCCGGCCGGTGGGCGCTGCGCGAAGGCGTGCCTCCCCTGGCCGGTGAGGTGGACGTGGCCCAGGCCTACCACCAGTGGAGCAAACCCGGCTACCTGGGCCTTCTGGGAACAGCCCTCAACTGGGGCCAGCCCCTTTCTCCCTACAAGACATACCCAGGGCAGCCCAGGGTCCCCCTGCCGAAAGGCCCGGCCACGGGCGGCCTTTCTGTAGAAGAGGCTATCCTAAGAAGGCGCTCCCAGCGAGACTTCACGGACAAACCCTTATCCCTCTCGAACCTTTCCCACCTCCTTCAGATGGCCGCGGGCATCACCGAGCCCAGTTACCCTTTGAGGGCCGCCCCTTCCGCAGGGGCCCTTTACCCTATTGAGATCTACGTAGTCGTCAGCCGGGTTGAGGGGCTCCCTCCAGGGATTTACCATTTCGAAGTGTGGAAACATACCCTGGAGGTACTGCGGGAGGGGGACTTCCGGCTCCCCATGGTGGCTGCCGCCGTGGGCCAGGACATGCCCGGGGAGGCGGCCGTGACCTTCGTCCTGAGCGGCATCTTCCAGCGGACACGCTGGAAGTACCGGGAAAGGGCCTATCGCTACGTGCTCTTGGAGGCCGGGCATATCGGCGAGAACCTATATCTCGCGTCTACCTCCCTGGGGTTGGGCTGCGTTGCCATTGGAGCCTTCTTCGACGACCAGGTCAACGACCTCCTGGACTTGGACGGCGCGGCTGAAGCCGCCCTGTATCTGTTGTGTGTCGGCCACGTCTGATGCCTTCGGCAGCCCCGGGACGCTGTTTACACTACCAACCCCTTTTGCTACACTGTCTTCGGTTCTTGTCTACGGGCCTTGATCTAAAATCTTCAGGGAGGAAGAGATGGCAAACAGAGATATCCACACGAAGAAAGACAAGAAAGTCAAGAAAGCTAGCAAGAAGGTAGTGCAGATAGAACCGCTGGTCCCTACGAACGTGGAAGTAGTTCGCAAGCGACGGAAGGAGACGGTCCCAGAATAGGGCCATGACCTTCCCAGCATACCTGGGCCTCTATGAGTCGGGGGAACTCCGCCAGCGGGTTCAGCGGGCCGTTGCTCTACTGGCTAAGTGCGTGCTGTGTCCCAAGACCTGTAGGGCCGACCGTCTGGCTGATCAGCTTGGGGAGTGCCATGTGGGCCGTTGGGCCCGTGTTGCCAGCTACAGCCCCCATTTCGGAGAGGAGGGGCCCCTGGTAGGGCGTTGTGGTTCCGGCACCATCTTCTTTTCTTATTGTAACCTTGGCTGCATCTTCTGCCAGAACTACCGCATTAGCCAGGAGGGGGAGGGGGAAGAGGTAAGCGCTGCCCAGCTCGCCTCAATGATGTTACACCTGCAACAAAAGGGTTGCCATAATATCAATCTCGTTAGTCCTTCCCATGTGGTCCCCCAGATATTGGAAGCGTTAGAGGGAGCCATATCCCAAGGGCTTTGCATACCCCTGGTGTACAACACCGGCGGTTATGATTCGTTGGCCACCCTGCTGCTCCTGGACGGCGTTGTTGACATATACATGCCTGATATGAAATACGGTGAAAACCTTGTGGCCGAAGGGCTTTCCGGCGCCGCTAGCTATACCAAGGTCAACCGGATTGTGGTGAGAGCGATGCAGGACCAGGTTGGGGATCTTCAAGTAGACGAGGCAGGCGTCGCAAGGCGAGGGCTTATCATAAGACATCTTGTGCTGCCCAATGGCCTTGCCGGTACCGGTGACGTGATGCAATGTTTGTCCACCCAGATTTCAACACTGGCCTATGTCAACATCATGGGCCAGTACCGGCCATGCTATAAAGCGCACAGCTATCCCTACCTGAACCGGCCGGTCTCTAAGGAAGAGTTCCTTGAAGCCGTCCATATGGCGAAGTCTAACGGGCTAACGCGCCTGGATGAAAGTAGGGCCTGGGCGCTCGTGTAACCTTTGGGCCATCACGGGGGTTTGGACATGGTAACCTGTATGATTCGAACAGTGCTTCCTTGTTAGCTGTTCTTCTCCAGGTGGAGGGATAATCTGTGGCAGAAACTGCTCTGCTCCATGCGCTAACCCGGGGTCGCGTCCAGGGGGTCGGCTTTCGGTTCTTTGTGCAGGACCGGGCTGAGGCGCATGGTCTGACAGGCTACGTGCGCAACCTGCGGGACGGGGGAGCCGTGGAGGTGGTGGCAGAGGGGCCCAGGGAAAGCCTGGAAGTCCTTCTATTGGCCTTGTGGAAGGGACCAGGAGGCTCTTTCGTAAATGATGTTGAGGTCCACTGGGGTCAGGCCTCCGGGCAGTTCTCCGGCTTTGAGGTGAGGTATTAAAGCGCAGGCTCTTAGCATGGAGCGCGGCCGTGAAGTATTAGCCTGGGGAATCGTTTGGACTGCTTTCGGGGTCTTCTGTCTTACCTTAGTCGGCCTCTTCCTGGGCGTCCGCTGGTATATGGCTACAGCTACGGATTCTCTAGACGCTCACCTGAAGGTGGTGCGTGGCACCGTACTGGTACAAGAGAGCAGGCGCCTGGACTGGGTGGCGGCGGCCGATGGTCAGGACCTGCCTGAGGGCATCCGTATCCGCACCGACGATACTTCTCAAGCGCTCATTACGCTCTTTGAGGGCACCACGGTCAACCTCTTCCCCGGCTCAGAAGTTAACGTGACGAACCTCCGCCGCCTGCGGTTTCAACCTAACTCCATAGGCCTGGTCCTAACGTACGCTAAGGGTAAGGTGCGTATGGATGTTGGTAACGGAGCAACGTATAAGAGGGACTTCAAAGTGCTTTTCCCGGAAGCGGGGGTTACAGCCTCCTTATTGGAGGGCAGTTATTCCATTGATACCGATGGGCCTACCACTGAGATAAAGGTGCGGGATGGAGGCCGGGCGCTGGTGAAGGCAAGCGATAAAGAGGTTGACGTAAGGACTGGACAGAGGACCCTTTTGGGGCGGGGACAGCCTCCCACTCCGCCGGCGGCGGCGGCGCGGGAGATGGCGATCAACGGGCGTTTCCAGGATGGTCTGGCCCGGTGGACTTCTGGTAACCGAGATGTAGCTCCCAAGAGCCCACTTGGCAGCGTAACTTTGATCGCCACCGAGCTAGGCAATTCGGTCAGATTCTATCGCTCAGACAGTAACGCCGCCCACGCGGAGACCTACCTCCGCCAAGAGATCAACCAGGATGTGTCGGACTTCCGCACTCTTCGACTATCATTGCAGTTGAAGCTGGTCAATCAGAGCCTATCCGGCGGTGGATATATGGGTTCCGAATACCCGTTATTGGTTAGGGTCCTTTACCGTGCTGAGCGCGGTGATACAAGTATAGTATACGCATTTTTTTACCAGAACGAGGCTGACAATCTTACCATTAACGGGACCCAGTTGCCGCAAGGTGAATGGGTTAGTTATCCGGTGCCCGAGAACCTCATGTCTATTGACCCCTCCCCGGTTCGCATCCTGGCTGTCGAGGTCACGGCCAGCGGCCACGACTACGAAAGCCTGTTAAAGGAAATTAGCCTGGAAGGCGAGTAGCCCATCAGAGGCTGGTCTAGCCAGGCTTCTGGCCAACATGCTACTCCTGCGACAGGGTAGCGGTCTTCCTCTGTAGCCACCTGGAGGCTTCTCCAGGGAGATTCCTGGTGGGTGTTCTCCTCACGGTGCAACCGGGTAGCGACTGGAGGAAGGCCCGCCCATAGGCTTTGCGGTGCAGGCGGGAGTCCAGTACCACCACCACACCGTGGTCGCTTCGGGACCGGATTAAACGGCCGAAACCCTGCCGGAAACGCAGGATGCTGAGCGGCAGTGCATATTGATTGAACCCATCTGCGAGGGCCTGGGAACGGGCGGCAAAGACCGGATCACTTGGCACCTGGAAGGGTAGCCTGGCTATAACAACGACCCGCAAGGCATCTCCCACAACGTCTATCCCCTCCCAGAAGCTGCTGGTGCCCAGTAAGACTGCCCCCTTGCGACCCTTATGGCTCTTGAACAATTCCAGTAACTGGTTTCGACCGATACCAACCCCTTGACCCAGGACCAAGATGTCCTGCCTCTCCAGGGGTTCGTGTATGTTTGCTAAAGTAGCTCTGAGCGAGCTGTGAGAGGTGAAGAGCACCAGCGCCCTTCCCTCAGTGGCTGTGAGCACCTGCTTTAAGGCCAGTTCCATCTGGGCCTGGTAATCTCTTGTGCCCGGCTCCGGCAGGTCATGGGCAACCAGGACCAGGGTAGAGCTTTTGTAGTCGAAGGGCGATCCCAGGAGGACTTCCGCTGTTGGCTGGAGGCTGAGGCGCTCTTTCAGGTGTTCGAAGGTGCCTTCCGTAGTCAGGGTGGCGGAGGTGAAAATGACAGCCTCTTTCGTGGATAAAAGCTGTTGCTGGAGAAGCTCGCCCACATGCAAGGGCGCTGAGCAGAGCCGGTCTTTACCCTGGCCTTCCGCTACAACCCACCGAACGGTATTCTCCGGCGGCTGTGAAATGAGCATAGAGAGGCTCTGTCTCAAAGCCTGGCCTTCCTGGCGTTGTTCGGAGGCTTCCTCGGCCAAGTCATCGCCCTGTCCTAGAAGGGCGTATAACCGGCCAAGGCCTTCTTCCAATTCCATCCATGGCCGGACCAGGTCCTCGTGGGTCCTTATTACGGCGGCCCATAGGGCGGACCCCAGGACGTTATCAGTCAGCCGAAAACGGCGCATCTCGTAGCCATTGGATGGCTGCCGGCGCGGGTCTTCGTTGCCCGCCTGAAACCTGCTCGCTACTACGGACAGGATGCGGAACAGGTCTCCAGCCAGTCTACGGCTCTCTAGGACCGCCGATTCCAGCCTCACTAGCTCCTGCTGAATCTCCCCTCGGACGGGAGCAGGTTTGCCCCGCAGGTGAGAACCCACCTGGGGGAGCAAGCCGGTTTTCTTGCCTCCGGGCAGGTCTTCCAGCAGGTTGGCCAGATACCTGCCCAGGTCCTCCTCACCCAGGCGGAGACCCCACTGATTGGTGGCTTCTTCTTCCAGATGGTGGGCCTCGTCTATGACCAGGTGCTTGAAATCGGGGAGCACCCGGCTCTCGGTCGCCGCATCTGATAGCAGGAGGGCATGGTTGACTAGGATGAGGTGGGCGGCCCTGGCCCGCTCTCTGGCGGCGAAAAGGTAGCACTGGCTTCCTTTCAGGTGCGAGCAGTTTGCCGGGGAGCAGTCATCAGCCAGCGCGGAGACCTTGCCCCAAAGAGGCGACTCTTCGGGCGGAAGGCGGAGGTCACCCAGGTCTCCGCTCCCTTCCTGGTCGAGCCAAACCAAAAGGCGGGCCTGAAAGCGGGACTCGGGGTTGGAAGCCGGTGGACCCTGCCTTAGCAGGTCCCACCGGCGCCGGCAGAGGTAGTTGCTGCGTCCTTTCAAGAGCTGCACGCGGAACTGGGAGACCGGTCCCATCTCCGACCCGGCGGCCTGTAGGGCCAGGCGTAGGGTTGGGACATCCTTGTTGAGAAGCTGTTCCTGGAGGTTAATGGTGTTAGTAGATACTACTACCGGAGCGCCGTTCCGGACGGCGAAGATCGCGGAAGGGAGCAGGTAGGCCAGGGACTTGCCCACTCCGGTGCCGGCTTCCAGCAGGACCTGCCCGCCGTGGTTGAGGGTATTGGCAACGGCTGTGGACATAGCCTTCTGCTGGGGCCGTTCCTCATAGCTGGGGAAGGCCAACTGGAATGGCCCGTCCTGGGCCAGAAAGGCTTCAATTTCCCCCTCATCCACCTTAGCCAGTTCTGCCGCCCGCTGGAGAGGGGGTTCTTTCACGGTTGCGCGCTGGGGTCGTCTCAAGGCCGCCGGCACTGCGCTGTCTGCCAGCCGCTTCAAGATAGGCGCCCAGCCCGAATCAGATGTCTTGAAAAGGCTGGAGACTTGTTGCAGCAGATTGTACTCCAGTCCCGATATCCGGTCTACCAGAGCCAGAAAGACATCCCTGGTGGCCAGGGCATCCGCCAACGCCCGGTGAGGGGTCTGATTCGCATTGCCTAAGTGTTCGGCCACCGTGCCAAGCTGGTGGTTGGACAGCGTTGGCAGGAGAATGCTGGCCATTTCCCAGGTATCAACGGTTGGATTGGAGAGTGCAAGGCCTTGGGCGGCGAGGAAGCCAACGTCGAAGGAGATGCGGTGCGCCACAAGGGTGGTTTGCTTGAGGAATGAAGCTAGGTCCCCGCATACTGAGGAAAACCTGGGCGCTCCTTTTACCATTTCCGGGTTGATGTTCGTTAGGGCTTGTATATAGGGAGGGATGGGCCGTTCGGGGTCAATAAAGGTGTGCCAGGTATCTAGCGTCTCTTTGCCCCTGAACTTGACGGCGCCGATCTCCAGAATAGCCTCGGAAGAGGGGTTTAGCCCCGTTGTCTCCAGGTCCAGGGCGACGTAGGTATCTGTTCCCATCAAGGGGATTATATCATAGGCCCAGGATACCGGCGGCGGTTGCTCCTAGCATGGCCCCGATGTCTGCGGCCGGCAACGGGAGGGCGCGGATTCCCTTGACATAAGCAGCCATTAGGCTGGGGTCGCGTATCTCCTGAGGATAATCACTGCCGAATAGGACCTGGCCGGGCGCCATTTCCAGGAGGGCC
>JAUYDP010000403.1 GCA_030691805.1 Dehalococcoidia bacterium
ATGGAATACAAGCCTCTTTCAGAGCGTGAATTCGTGTCTTTGTGACTTTGTGGCTGAGTAGTTAAGATGGAATTATCTTTGACGAAGGATTGCGACTTGACGTGTTGGTTAGCGACCTTGTTATCTGTGAACTCGAAGCAGTTGATCATGTAAATCCTGTTTGGGAGGCTCAACTCCTCAGTCATCTGAAACTGACGGGTACACGACTTGGCTTTCTGATTAATTTCAACGTGCCGGTGATAACAAAGGGGATCAAACGATTTGTTGTCTGATTTCCTTCGTGTCTTTGTGACTTTGTGGCTGAGTAGTTACGCCAAGCTAACAAAAGATTCCCGAATCCGACAAGCCAGTGGAGGTGAACGAAAAGACGGGTTTTAGTTGTGGCTAATTCTCAACAGATGCCGAGGGATACGGGAATGCCCAATTGCCAGGGCTCTCCCTCGAAAGGCTCAAACGGATAACGGATACGACATCAAGCGCCGCAAACCAGGCTATGAGGCGTGAATCCGTTATCCGTTCCTCTGATCCGCTATCCGTTGGGAATGGCCACACCCGGCAGCAATCTGGGTTCTAAGTATTATCGGGAGAGTTGCCGGTAGAAACAGGTGCGGTTTCCGGTATGGCAGGCCGGCCCCTGGGGGTCCACTCGGAGGAGCAGGGTATCCTGATCGCAGTCCACCAGCACTTCCTGAACGCGCATGATGCTGCCGGAGGTCGCGCCTTTGTGCCAAAGCTCCTGCCGGCTGCGGCTCCAGAACCATGCTTCCTTGCTGGTCAGCGTCTTCTCCAGAGACTCCGCGTTCATATAGGCCATCATCAGGACCTCTCCGGTGGAGGCGTCCTGGACGATTGCCGGGATCAGACCGTTAGCGTCATACTTTACCATGCTTTTCCCCTAATCGCTCTACCACATGAACACCCGCAAAGGTTTTCGTTATGGCTCCCTCAGCACATCGTGGGCGCCAATCCTTCGTAGGATAAGGGTATCGCGAGCCATCTGTAGCGTCATTCGATATCCGAGGGTGACCCGAGCTTCCCACATACCCTCAGCGCCGCGAATCTTTTTCAGGCGCAATGAAGGGTGGCGTGGGTTGTTGATTAGAAGAGCGAGCTGTTTGTCCACCCGTTCTTTGACTTCATCCGGCAGCCGGGCGTAGTCCCGGTCTAAGGGCCGGGTGGTTTGGACCTTCACCTGCTCCGCAGATAACCAAGTAGATCGTCGCTGGATTCGAAGGGTGCAGACAGCTCGCCCCGGGCGATGGCCTCATCGGCATCCCGTTCACGCCCCTGCCACTCCCTGGTCCAGAACCAGGCCTGCTCCCGTGGGATGAGCTTCTGTGGCACCAGGTAGAGGGCCTCCCCCCGCACCTGCACCTCCAGGAAGTCGCCCGGTTCCAGGCCCAGATTCTCAAACGACTCCTGAGGAATAGTAATCTGGTGTTTGGGTCCGATGCGAGCCATGGCCATGTGTCACGTATCCTCTATGCCGTGTGTCTTACTTCCTTACTGTAAGCATATGCTACCGCTGCAAGCCTGTCAATGGCACGTCGTCTTCGCGGGCAATTTGGAGCATGGCTACCAGCCTGGTGGGTCTTTCGAAGTGCGTCTCGAACATGGCTGGGAAGCGGCCCTGCTGGCCTGCTACCTGATGAGCCCAGGCCGTCGTAGGTCTTCCTCCGTCCAGCCGGCATCAGCGATTATCCTTCTTAACGTGCCGGTAGGGATGGTAGAACCGGGGGCGTGAATGGCCACCATCACCTTGCGGTCGCCCAGGCGGTAAGTGGCGTGGCTGCCAGTCTGGTGGGTCTTGTGAAATCCGTCCTTCTCAAGGGCGGCGGTGAGTTAGCGAGCGCTGACGTTGCGAAGCTGCGGGCTCAAAGAGTGACGGCAGCTACTGGGGCATCGATGACTTCTACGTCTGGCAGTAAAGCCTCTCCATACGCCATCATGTCTTCAAGGCAGCACCGAAGAGCATCCTGGATATAGGCCAGAGCCTCCTCTTTTGTGTTGCCCCAGGTGTAACAGGCCCGCAAGGTTGGGATGACCGCGTTCCAGCGGCCGTCCTCGTCCTGGCTTAGCTCCACTCGGAAAATATGCGACTTCATCGTTCGTTCCCTGCCAGTGAACTGCTACAGCAGTTCCTTGAATTCCTCGAGACTGAGTCCAGATTGTTTGATCAGCTTGGCGAGGGTCGTCTTCTTGACAGGCTTGTGGGCAGGAACAGTAATTTTGATGAGGCCTTCCCTTGTCCGCTTTTGCAGCCTGATGTGGCTGCCGCGCTGTCTAATCACGGTAAAGCCGGCCCTCTGAAGGGCGTTAACTACCTTGAGGTATGGGAGGCTCGGGGCCTCCGTCATACCGCGACTTCGCGAATGATCCGGCTCTCAGTGACGAACATCTCGTCGTCTACCGGCTCGAGGTAGAGTTCGATGGCCTCTTTTATGTTACAAAGCGCCTCTTCCTCTGTATCGCCCTCGCTGATACAACCAGGCAAGGAAGGCACATACACCGTGTACCCGCCCTCGTCCGAGGGCTCCAAAATCACTTGGACATTCATCGCTACCCTCCCATCACAGCCTGACCGGCACTCCCATTTTAGCCAGATAAACCTTGGCGTCCAGGATAGAGTGGGTGCCGTAGTGAAATATGCTGGCGGCTAGCACCGCATCGGCCTTGCCCAAGGCGATGGCATCATAAAGATGGCCCAGGTTTCCGGCTCCACCCGAGGCTATGACCGGCACGGTCACCGCCTCGGAGACGGCTGCCGTCAAGACTAGCTCGTATCCGTCCTGGGTGCCGTCCCGGTCCATGCTGGTCAACAGTATCTCCCCCGCCCCCAGGTCCACCACCCGGCGCGCCCACTCCACCGCGTCCATCCCCGTGGGCTTGCGCCCGCCGTGGGTGTAAACTTCGTAATATGTACCGTTCCACTTGGCGTCTATAGCCACCACCACGCACTGGCTGCCGAAGCGCCTGGCCCCCAGGCTCACCACGTCCGGGTCCTGCACGGCGGCGGAGTTGATGGAGACCTTGTCCGCCCCCGCTTCCAACATGCGCCGCATGTCCTCCACCCGTCGCAGCCCGCCCCCCACAGTAAGCGGAATGAAGACCTCAGAGGCCGTGGCCGCCACTACCTCCACCATGGTGTCCCGCTCATCGGAGGATGCGGTGATATCCAGGAAGACCAGCTCGTCGGCGCCCTCCTGGTCGTAGAACGCGGCCAACTCCACCGGGTCTCCGGCGTCCCGTAGTCCCAGGAAGTTGATCCCTTTAACCACGCGGCCCCCGGTTACATCCAGGCAGGGGATGATTCGCTTGGTCAGCATGAGCAGGGTCCAGGACAGGAACAAGGAACGAGGAACAAAGAACAAGGGAGAGGGCTAAGGGTCAGGGGTCCGGCGTCGCTCATCCCGCCAGGGCCTCCAGCGCCTTCCTCAATTCGATCCTTCCGGTATAAAGGGCCATGCCCACGATAGCCCCTTCGGCCCCCAACTTCTTCAGGCGTTGAAGATGGTCCAGGTCCGCGATTCCGCCGGAGGCGATAATGGGCAGCCCGGTCCTGGTAACCAGCCTGCTAATGGAATCGAAATCCGGCTCCGTCAGGGTGCCGTCTCGCTCTATCGCAGTGTAGATGAAACGTCTCGCTCCCAAGGCGATCATTTTGTCCACGTGTTCATCCACCGTTATCCGGCTGGTCTCTTTCCAGCCGTGGATGGCGATATACCCATCCTGAGCGTCTACGGCTATGGCAATGCAATCCGCGAAGTCCTGGCAAGCCGCCTCGACTACGTCCGGGTCGCGGACGGCAGCGGTCCCCAGGATTACGCGGTCTACTCCTGCGTCCAGCAGCTCAAGCACCGTCTCCAGGGTGCGCGCGCCGCCCCCAACCTGCACCGGGATGGGGACTGCCGATACGATCTCTCGAATCAGCGCCAGGTTCTTCGGGCCGCCGCTGGCCGCCCCATCCAGGTCAACCAGATGTAAGCGATGGGCGCCCTCCCGACGCCACCGCTGGGCCATCTCCACCGGATCATCGCAAAACACCGTGGCCCTATCAAAGTCTCCCTGGTAAAGACGGACACACTTGCCGCCCTTGATGTCTATGGCAGGAATGAGGACAAAAGGCATTATCCGGTGCGCCCTCCCAGACCGGCCGCCACGGGTACCAGGCCGGCCATCTGGCAGAAGTTATCGTAGACCCAGAGTCCTGTATCGCCGCTCTTCTCCGGGTGGAACTGTGTGCCCACCAGGTTGCCCCGCGCCACCACGCTAGGGAAAGTTAACCCGTACTCTGTCTCGCCGATGACGGTAGAGGTATCCCCTGGATCAACGTAATAGCTGTGGACGAAATAGAAGAAGGAGTCATCGGGGATCTTTTTCCAGAGGGGATGGTCACCGATCTGTTTAACCCGATTCCAACCCATATGCGGCGTCTTGGGTCCCGGCGGCAGGCGGCGCACCGTGCCGGGGAGGACCCCAAGGCACTCGTGCCACCCCCCTTCTTCGCTAGCAGCGAAGAGAATCTGGAGACCCAGGCAGACCCCGAAGAAGGGCTTGTTTTGGGCCACCGCATCCCTCAGGGTATCAACCAGGCCAAACCTCCGGAGGTTTTCCATGGCATCGGCCGCCGCCCCAACGCCGGGTAATATTATGGCCTCTGCCTCTGCCACCGCCGCTGGATCGCTGGTGACCCGGGCCATGTACCCCAGCTTCGCCAGGGCCTTGGCCACGCTGCGCAGGTTCCCTGCTCCGTAATCTACAATTGCAATCAAGGGTTTCTCAAAGGATTATACCTAACAGGATAGGGCAGACGCAAACCAGGCACGGGAGAGCCAATCCACAGATTTCGCAGATTAGACGGACTATGAATACTGTCCTGAGCCGGAGTGGGGACCTGCCTCATGTCGTCTGAACTAGCGGTTGACATTTTTGATCCATTGCCATATATGATTATACAACTTTATCCTTACTTTATCGGCTAAGAACTAGAACAGGAGTAGAAACCATGAAGACTGGGAGTGAAAAGGTCTTCTCCTACTGCGTCCACTGCGCCCGCCTTTGCGGGGTAGTGGCCTACGTGCAAGACGGCTACCTTGTCAAGGTCGAGGGGGACCCGGAGTCCCTCAATAACGCCGGCACCCTTTGCCCCAAGGGGCTGGCAGCCAGGCAAGAGATCTACCACCCTGACCGCCTCAAGTACCCTATGAAGCGGACAAAGCCGAAGGGAAGCGATGACCCGGGGTGGGTTCGGATTACCTGGGATGAAGCCTTGGATACTATCGCCGGGAAGATGAAGGAGATCAAAGACCGCTACGGGCCGGAGTCCTTCTTCTTTCAGAAAGGCTCCACGGATGGCTCGTCGGGCGTGGAATGGTATGCCTTCTACAACCGGCTCGCCGACCTCTACGGAAGTCCGAACTTCGGCGGGACGGGCCACATCTGCTGCTACAGCCGCAGTTGCCCGGGGCTTCCCCTGCACCTGGGGACCAAGGGGCTAAGCCTTTCCATAGACTACGACAAGACCAACTATATGTTGATTGTGGGCCATAACATCCTCCATACTAGGCCTCCGGTCGCCCGCAAGGTATTGGACGCCCAGAGGCGTGGGGCCAGGCTCATAGTGGTAGACCCCATGCTCTCCCCCACAGCCGCCAAGGCTGATGACTGGCTGGCCCTCAGGCCGGGAACGGACCTCGCCCTCTTCCTTGCCATGCATAACGTAATCATCAAGGAAGGGATCCACGACGTCGACTTCCTGCGGCGGTGGACCAACGCTCCTTTCCTGGTCAGGGACGACGACGGCCTGTTTCTGAGGAGTGACGGTTCTACACACCTGGTCTGGGATAAGAAGGGAGGGGAAGCCCATCCCGCCGACCCCTGGTTCCCTTCCCACATAGAGCCCGCGTTGGAGGGCTCTTATACCGTCAGCGGGGTTAAGTGCCGCCCGGCCTGGCAACTCTTCTGCGATCTCGTGGGCCCGTGTACCCCCGAATGGGCCCAGGAGTTGACCTGGGTTCCGGCAGAGGATATCCGGCGGGTTGCTCGTCTCTTCGCCATAACGAAGCCTGCCAGCGCCGACTGGTTCAACGGTCTACACAAAGGGTCCAACAACTATTATGCTGCTCTGGCCCTGGCCCTCCTCGAGGTTGTAACCGGCAACTGGGACGTGCCAGGCGGGCTAACCTTCGAAGCCCGCGTGCCCTTCAGGGATGTCAAGGGACTTGAGTATCTCCCCAAGCACTGGGTGGATAAGAGCCTGGTCGCCAAAGAAGGGTTCAAGGTCAGGGCGCATATCCGGGAGCTGGTCGGGCCGATGAATCTGGTGGCCCAGGCCATACTAACGGGCAAGCCCTATCCCATTAAGGGAATGCTCTCTTTGGCCTCGGGCGTAGGGACTTCCAATCCCAACTCCAAGAAGATGATGGAGTCGCTACGAAATCTGGAATTCCTGGCCATGGGCGACATCTGGAAGACACCGGCCATGGAGATGGCCGACATAATTCTACCCTGCGCCACGTGCTGGGAATCGGAGTTTGTCAACTACAGTGCGCCTTATATCATGTACCGGCGGCCGGTTGTGGCCCCGCAGCACGAAAGCTGGCCGGACCTGAAGATAGTCTTCGAGCTGGCCGGGAGGCTGGGC
>JAUYDP010000463.1 GCA_030691805.1 Dehalococcoidia bacterium
CCCATCCCCCTGGCGGACAGGGCCGTCCGCCGCTACGTTTGGATAACTATCCTGGAATCCACATCCGGCGCCAGGGTGGCGTTTCCTGCCGCCCCGCCCTGTGGCTGGACCCCAGGCCACTTCGCCAAAAGATATTCCACCCACCGATTCCCTAAGGCGGCCTCCGTCCGCAACCAAATTGGGGCAGGCATGATTCTCGCGAAACGCGCAAATCCTACGGGGTAATGGTATAACGCGTTGACAGGATAATCCTTTGGTTCAGCGTGTTGAATAAAAGGATAGGAAGGGCTTTCTAGCCCCTCTGGCGGGCTTGGAAAGGACCGCCTATCCAAAGAGAACGGGCGTTTTTCAACACGCTCATGGTCAGGTATCGGCGGTAAACGCTCTTTAGACTATAAGCCGCCGCCTCATAACTACCTGGCAAAGTACCACAAAGATGCCCGTAAACATCAACAGCCAGGCCAGGTCCCAGGCCAGATCCCAGAAGACCTGCCCCAGCACCAGCGCCCTGTAAAGGTTGACTGCGTGGGTCAGTGGGGTAAACCAGGAAATAGTCTGAAACACAGCCGGAAGTTGTTCCAGTGGGAAGAAGATGCCGCTGAAAAAGAAAAGGGGCGTGATAAACAGGGTGAAGTAGTAATTGAACGTATAAATGGAAGGAGCAAGGCCGGTGAAAAAGAGGGATAGAGAGGAGAAGGCCAGCCCCTGGAGGAAGAGCAGGGCGAGCACGAGGAGCGCCGCTGGCGACTGCACCAGGCCGAAGGCGGTTATCACTACCAACACTACTCCCCCGCTGAAGAGCGCCCTGGTCGCTCCCCAAAGGACCTCTCCGGTGACCACGTCTTCTACCATCACCGGGGTAGCCAGTATGGCGTCGTACGTCTTCTGGAAGGACATGCGGATGTAGGAGCCATAGGTACACTCGAAAGAGGCGCTGAACATAGCAGAGCTAGCGACCAGGCCCGGCGCTATAAATTGCAAATAGGACTGCCCACTGATTGGCTGGACGAAGGCCCCCAGTCCAAAGCCCATGGCCAGCAGGATAATTACCGGCTCCAGGAACCCCGGCCAAAGCTCCACCCGCCAGAGGCGCATGAAGACGTCCCAGTTCCGCTGCCATACCCGCCATGCCGAAAGGCTAAGGAGGGACTGGCTGGTCATTCCCGGAGCGCCCGGCCGGTGAGCCGGAGGAAGACGTCCTCCAGGGTGGCCCTCCTCCTCACCACTTTATCGAAGACTCCCGGCGGCTGGGGAAGGCCGGAGCTGTCCCGGCCAAACACATAAATCATATCCTCCACCAATTCCGTTTCCAGTCCATGTTGCTCCAACCAGCTAACGATGGCCTCTCTTCCCTCGGGCCTCGGAGCCAGCTCAAGCACCTCCTCGCCAACGTACTGGGAGATAACCTCAGATGGAGTGCCGGTCACCAGGACGCTCCCCTTGTCCAGAATGGCCAGGCGGTCGCAGAGGTGAGATGCCTCTTCCATGTAATGCGTCGTGAGGATCAGGGTGACTCCCTGAGCTTTCAACTGCCGCAGCTTCTGCCAGACCATGTGGCGGGCCTGGGGGTCCAACCCAGTCGTTGGTTCGTCCAATATCAACACCTTGGGCTGATTAATGAGGCCCCGTGCGATGACGAGGCGCCGCTTCATACCGCTGGAGAGGCTCTCGGTGTGGCTATCCCGGCGGTCCCAGAGCTGGAGAAGCTCCAACACTTCCCTGGCCCTATCTCGGGCTATGGCCCCGGGGATGGAGAAATAGCGGGCGTAGACCAGTAGGTTTTGGATTACGGAAAGGTCCGGGTCCAGGTTGTTCTCTTGGGGGACTACCCCCACCGCCGCCTTAATCTCCCTGGGGCAGCGGCGCACATCTTTACCGTTAACCCACACCTCTCCCGCGGTGACTGGAGAGGCGCCGTAGATCATGCGAATGGTAGAGGTCTTGCCGGCCCCGTTGGGGCCCAAGAATCCAAAGCACTCGCCCTCTTGGATGTCGAAATCTATGCCGGCCACGGCGACCAGGTCGCCGAATCTCTTGGTCAGCCCTCTGGCCCTTATGATGCTCATGGTGCGAGGACTACCAGGAGAAGACTAGATGCCCAGATCCCGCTCCCTCTCATCCGATCCTGCGGTTTCCTCTTCGACGTACTCCGGCTCATCGCGAGCAGGCTCGCTCTCTTCCCATTCCCTGAACTCATCGTCCAGCGACTCATCCTCGTCGGCCTCGAGGCCGTACTTCAGTAAGGAATCCTTAATGTACGGCCGGAATGGATCGGCGCCTCCCCTGCTGGGGAAGGAGATCTTGCCGGACTGACTGGGGTGCTGATAGGTCTCTTTTATGATGACCCGAACGTTGCCGTGGTTCAGGCTGGTAATAGCGGCGTCGTACTGGTTGCCACTCTTTATCAGGTTACCCAGCCTCAGAGCCAGTCGAGGCAGCACGCGGCCCAGGTACTCGCCCCGAGAGGTCTCCACGTTTAGACTTGGTCCGGATACCTGGAGCGTGACGCGATCGCCGGGGGAAACCCGTGCCAGGACCTCGTTGCCGGCGGGCTGGACCAGCTCCGTGAAGCCGGTCTTGCCCGTCTCTTCGATGAAGAGACGGGGGTCCACGCTATCCCGCTTGTCCAGAGGCGCGCCCTCCGTTTTAGGAGCCTGGGAAAGCCGGGACAGATTACGGTGGGCTATATTATTATTGGGGTCCAGGCCTAACGCCCTGCGGTAGGCATCGGCTGCCTCATCGTACCGGCCTAGCTCCGTTAGGGCCTTACCCAGGCGGTTAAAGGCTTCCACCTCTTCCGGGAAGAGCTCCAGAATGCTCCGGTTTGCCAGGACCGCCTCTTCCCAGCGGTTCCGCATAGCCAGGCTGATAGCCAGCTCGGTCCTTTGTCTCTTGAGTTTTACCTTGTCTTCAGATGTATATTGTGTCATAAACCAATTCTCTCGAACATTCACTTATTCTAGTGTGTTCTCCAGAGAGATTCAATAGTTTTTCAGGGATTTTCAGCAACAATTTTTAAACTAGGTCTGATGCCACCGGAAGAAGCGTAAGGACAACCCCATGAAGGCGATCAGCCAGGCCGATAACACGATGAAGTCCAGCCAAAGTGGATTTAGCGCTGGGTAGCCGACCATGGTCGTCTTACCCGCACCGTTGGGGCCGAGCATCCCAAACACCTCGCCGGGCTGGACAGTGAAGCTCAGGCCCTCCACGGCGCGGGTCTCGCCGTAGCTCTTTCGAAGGTTCTGGACCTGGATGACAGCTTGTGCCGACGCCATTATTCACCTCCGTTGATTGGGAAAAAATCGCTTCAGGCCGCCTCCACGTGGGGCCTGGTCA
>JAUYDP010000053.1 GCA_030691805.1 Dehalococcoidia bacterium
GCTACTGTCAACCACCTCCATTACCAAGCTGTCACCACCGTTTCCGGCAGGGATTAGCCACACGTTTGGCGTAATAGGATCGAGCTCTGCCACCAGTTTACCATTTAGTCCGGGTACAGAGACGGCTACACAGCCGGTAGGCCGCCCCTCTACACCAGCAGGCACGGTTGCGATTGCGGGCTTACCCCCAACTGGCAGACCCTCGACGCAAGGCCATGATGCGACGTTGGCGGGCGCGGCGTCCGGCGGCTCCTGCCAGACTACTTTGCCGCTAGCGTCCAGCAGGGTAAGACGAGAGTAGTCGCCAGCCTGACGAGCGGAAAGAATCCGCCGATACTCCTCCGTGCTGGAAGCCTGGGCCACCCGGCTCGCCGCATCCTCAAGCTCTCTCTCGACTCGGGCCAGCAGCCCATCAACGTACCGGGCGGTGGTCTGGGCCAGGGCCTCCCTCTCCCGGTAGATCTGGTCCGTGCTCTGCTGCACGGCCCACATCGTGATGTATCCAAAAACCCCCAGGATTGAAGCCAGACCTATAGCCACGCTCAGGGTAATGCGGCGCTTCAGGCTCAGGCGGCCAAGTATCGAACCCAATCTTCCTCTTTCTTACCGTCTTCATTATAGCAGTTTTTCTTTCGGCTTCTTTTTTTATCTTAGCCACAAAGTCACAAAGACACGAATTCGACAATGGCCTTTGCTATTTCTTCTTCACGCTCTGAAAGAGGCTTATATTCCATAACTTTCTTTGTGCCTTGGTGTCTTAGTGGCTGAGTAGTTATTGTGGACTCTGAGCCCTGGACACTGGCCGGGCCAGGAGCGCGCAGATGGCGGCCAGAACATAGCCTGCTCCAAGAAGAGCAAATGCCTGAGTATAACTGCCCGTAACGTCGAAAGCCCACCCTGTTATCAGGGGGCCGACGGCGTTTCCAGACATGGTTATAGGCATTACCATTCCCTGGATGGCTCCCACTGACTGCCGGCCGAAGTACTCAGCCCAGGCCATCCCGCTAAGGGAAACCGTGCCTCCTACCCCTATTCCGCCCACCACGGCATAGGTGTAAGCCATGGAAATAGAGTGCACCGACAGAAGGAGAACCATGCCGGACGCCGCAACAGTAAACGCCGCAGCCAGGACATACCTTACGTGGATTCTTTCGGCCAGAGCTCCCCATAAGAGACCCCCAATAGCGGCAGAGAGAGACGTGACCGTTAAGGTTCCCACCGCCTGGTCCGGTGGAATCCCCACATCAGTCATGAAGGGGACTTGATGCAGATTTAGACCGCCCATACCTAGAAAGGCCAGGGATGAGGCGACGGCCAGTAGCCAGAGAGTAGGTGTCTTCGCCGCGGATTTCCGTGTCCAGGCAGGCTCTGCTTCCGGCTTGGCAGTCCGGCGGCCAGAAGTTGCCAGAACAGCTTCATCCGACGTTCTGACGCCGTCCGGCAGGAGACCGATGTCCTCCGGGCGGTGGCGAAGATAAACGAAAACCGGTATCGCCAGAGTCAAGACCATGAGGCCCAGGATGAGCCAGGCCGAGCGCCATCCCAGGTTTGCGACCAGGTACAGGGCCAGCAGCGGTAAAAGAGCCCCTCCTAAACGCCCCCCCATATTAGTCATCCCCATGGCCCTCCCCCTTAGCCTTACGAACCAGTTGGACATTACCACGGTCACGGCCACGCCTACCACCGCTATGGAGCTGACCCGGGCCAGGCCGTTCACAGCATAGAAGCTCCACACGTCTCCAACGAAACCGAGGCTTGCCAGGCTTCCTCCCAGCACGAGGACACCCAGGACCGCCAGCAGCCTTACGCCACGCCGGTCCATGATGGGACCTATTGCCAGTCCCAGCAGCCCGCTGCTAAAAGCGCCCAGGGTCGCTACTCCGGAGATGGTGCCTCTGCTCCAGCCAAACTCCTCTGTCATAGGCTTGATGAAGACTGAGAGGACAGAGTTTAGGGAAGAACCCTGGAGCAGGCTAAGGGAGAAGCCCAGGGAGGCAATGATCCAGAAATAGTTGGGACGTAACCCCTGTTTTAGAAAGAATGCTTTCAATAGATCCCGCTGCCAATCCGCAGATTATACAGATTATCTATCCGCAGATCTCACAAATTACAAGGATTATCGTAGCTAGTCAGCCACAAAGTCACGAAGACACGAATTCACGGTCTGAAAGAGGCTTATATTCCATAACTTTCTTTGTACCTTGGTGTCTTAGTGGCTGAGTAGTTACAGATTATCCATGTCATTCTGAGCCGGAGCGGGGGCCGCATCCCAAGTTACTGTTAGCCACATGGCAGCGGAGGAGAAGAATCCCTTTGCCCCTAAAGTCGAGGCGTTGCAGAGGGGCAACGAGATTGCTTCGCTCTGCTCACAATGACATACACATATGGGAAAACCTCTGTCATGACCTACACATACGGGAAAACCTCTGTCATGATATACAATTCATCTATTCGGCGGGGAGACATACGGCACACCAGGTTCGCATATCACGTCTACCACCACGGGGCCCTCGGCTCTGAATGCCTGCCGGAACGCCTCCCCCAGTTCGGAGGTCCGCTCAACCCGTATTCCCATGGCGCCAAAGCTCTCGGCGTACTTGACGAAATCGGGGGGACTGATCTCAGTCCCGTAGGCGCGGCCGTAATCTCGATGTTGCAGCATCTCGACCATTCCGTGGCGACCGTCGTGCAAAACGACGTATACGATGTCCAGGCGGTGTTGGACAGCCGTTGCGAAATCGGCTGAAGATAGCAAAAACGCCCCATCGCCGGTTATGCCTACCACCGCGTGCTCCGGACAGGCTACCTTCGCCCCAATGGCGGCCGGTATGGTAAAACCCATGGCTGCCCAGAGCCCTGGGCCAAGGAACTTGTGGGGTCCGAGCCTTGACAGATAGGCCGTGGCCCAAACGCTATTGCTACCCACATCCCCTATGACGATGGTATCAGGCGTGAGATGCCTGGAGAGCACTTCCAGGGCCAGCCCGAAATGCAGCGGTGTCTTCTCTCGGTAAGGCTCCATGGCGGACTGGAATGCCTGGAGCATGTCCTGCTTATTGGCTGCTATTTGTGCCAGGATCGCTTCATCTGGCGCGCCTCGCTGGGGCGCCAGGCGCCGGATGATCTCCTGTAAAGCCAGCCTGGCATCCGCAACGCAACTTACCATGGCGCCCTCTTGCCGGATTTGCTCATCATCGAAGCCAATGAAAACGATTTTGGGTGGGGCATTCCGCAGAATGACCTCGAGGTTCCAGGCATCGGGGCGCAGGCCAATCCCCAGGAGCAGGTCAGAATCGCGCATCAGCTTGACGCAGAACGGGTTGACGCCCATTGGTGTCGAGATGGCTCCGGCGCACCAGCGGCGGTGGTAACCCATGACACCTATGGCATCATAGGGGAAGATAACCGGCGCAGCCAGTATTTCTGCGGCTTGTGCCAGCTCCTCCTGGGCAGAAGCTGCCAGCACGCCTTTACCCGCCACGATTACCGGCCGCTTTGCCCTGCGCAGTAGCTCAAGGATGCGTTCCGCGATGGCGGGATCCAGCCCCGGGCTATGGCGTGGCATAGGCCGATAAGGGGCTGCGCTCTCGACCCTTGCCTTAAGTGTCAGATCATCTATCTCGACGTGCACCGGTCCTGGCCGGCCGCTCAAGGCTGTCGAGAAGGCGTCAGCCAGAATCTCCGGCATGTCCTCAGGACGCTCAACCCGCACGGAGAGCTTGGTGATCGGAGAGAATATCTTGTGGAGGAAATCCGGATCGTCAACCCCGTGAAAGATCTCTTTCTTGGAGCTCAATGGAACGGAGCCGGTGATGATGACCACGGGGCAGGCGGAGCTATAGGCTTGAGCCGTACCAGTGACCGCGTTGGTTGCCCCCGGACCGGCCGTCACCAGAGCCACACCCGGCTTCGATGCA
>JAUYDP010000074.1 GCA_030691805.1 Dehalococcoidia bacterium
CAGGGGAAGGCCTGAGAACCTTCTCCGCGAAAAGGAAAATCAAGACGCGACCCTCCTGTGCCAACCGCGGCGTTGGATGCTCAAATCATATTGCTAAATCGGAAGATTGTCAAGACGCGTCATACGCGTGGGTGCCCGTCAGAGTTTTTGGGGAGCCCGGTCAGCCGAATAAATTCGGCATTGGGCTGCAGTAGCGCCGACTTCAGTCGGTAGACCGGATACGCGAAAGAGTGGGCATCGCCATCTGCACAAAAACCTGACGGGCACCCCATACGCGTGTAGTGTACTCTTTCGCGGCGGTCCTACGATATTTGGTTAAGTGTATCCCAGGTATATCCTCATTTTCTAACCAGATTCTAACCCGTGGGCGACAACGGCTGGAGATGACCGCGCCTACCTTTGGTGCATCGGAAGGTTACCGGCAATCTCTGACCGGATGTCACCGGTGGTGCGCGGCTCCAACCGGCACGGAGACAGGGGCCCTATTAGGTTGTGGGGTCTGCACCCATGTGCATCGGCGACTTCAGCGATATCGTCACTTCCTTTGTCAGGGCAAAACTGACCGAATTCGGCTCTTAAGGACCGGCAGCGAGGCGATTGGCCTATCGAGCAGTACTCCCAGCCAAAGCGCCAGAGCATTGAGCTCTTGCTCTACTCATGTCCTTTGCCCGTCTGTCGAAGATATTGGGAAGACGGTGGGTTCGAGCAAAGGTGAAGGCATCGGCGTGCAAGTCTGCCGGTAGGATGAGGGTGATGGGGAGGCGCAAGAATGAGGCAGGGTCCCGCTCGGCCTCACTGTCGGACATCTTCCTGGCGCTGGCTGAAGTGCGCGATCGCGGGTAGGGGGCGTCTGCCGACAGTTGGGCGCCTTGTCGTATGCTGGGTCTCGGTGTACAATTTTAATGCGCAAAGGTTGATTGCAAGTGAAGGTGAAGGATGTTATTAGACTCATCGAGGAGGATGGTTGGTATCTCGTGGCGCAGAAGGGGAGCCATCGCCAGTATAGCCATCGTACCAAGCGTGGTAGAGTGACCATCGCTGACCATCCTAATGACGATCTGGCTAAGGGGACACTAAACAGTATCATGAAGCAAGCGCAACTGAAGGGGAGGTAGAAGTGCACCGCTATCTGATCGTTATCGAAAAAGCGAATGGAAACTATTCGGCGTATTCCCCTGACCTGCCTGGCTGCGTGGCTACAGGCAAGGAGCTTGATGAAGTTAAGGGGAACATGCAGGAGGCGATCGAAATGCACCTACAGGGTTTGCGTGAGGACCAATTGCCGATTCCGGAACCAAGTTCCGTTGGTGACTATGTGAGTGTTGCCTGAAATAGGATATGGTTTCCCCCCTTACCTTGGAATCGCTACCCGGACCCGCCGGTCTTTCTTGCTGCTACTTGGGCAAGAGGGATGGAATCTCTCTAACCCAAGGTGTAATTTTGCTTGCGGCCCTCACGGGTATGGTGATATAATTCCCGTTGGTGTCCGCGACTTTGTGAGGGCGTAGTCCCTAGAAGCCAATGTAAGGAGGAAGTTAAGTTGGCCTTTATTATTACCGAGGAATGCATCGCCTGTGGGGCCTGCGAGCCGGAGTGTCCCAATAGCGCAATTCAAGAGGGAGACCCTGTCTACATTATAGACTACAACAAGTGCACCGAGTGTGTGGGCTATTACGACGAGCAGCAGTGCGCGGCGGTTTGCCCGGTTGACTCCTGTATCGCTGACCCTGCCCACGCCGAGACCCGAGAACAGTTATTAGCCAAGGGCAAGAAGTAGAGTCCATAGCACTCTACGGATAGCAGGCCCTTTCCAGGGCCGGTGCGTCAGGCAACTTGGCCCGCCGGGGCTAGAAAGCCCCGGCTATCCAAAATAAAACGCCTTATTCGAAGGGTAGCGCCTAAAGCCTGGATACGTTTCATGGTGGGGCGGGTACGCTGGTAAAAACAAGCGCTTCTCCGCCCACATCATTCAATAGGAAGCTTCCCCTGGCCCCGTTGCGGGGCGCCTAGATGCTTTCTGCCGGCTTCGCCTATCCGCCGGCCGGCCGGCGTCCTCGTCACGAAACCTATCTTGAGGAGAAAAGGCTCCACCACGTCTACCAGGGTGTCCGTCTCTTCGTTGAGGGTGGCTGCCAGGGCCTCTACGCCCACCGGCCCCCCGCCGTAGTTGACCAGGATGGTGGTCAGGTAGAGCCGGTCCAGGCGGTCCAGCCCGCTCTCATCCACCCCTTCCCTGGACAGGGCCTCCCGGGCCAGCGCCACGTTGATTTGGCCGTCGCCCTTTACCTGGGCGTAGTCCCGCACCCGCCTTAAAAGGCGGTTGGCGATCCGGGGCGTGCCTCTGGACCGCCGGGCGATCTCCTGTGCGCCATCCTCCTCTACCACCAGGTCTAGTATCGAAGCAGAGCGCCGCACGACCCGCGCCAGGTCCTCTTCGGAATAGTAGTCCAGGTGCTGAAGGATCCCGAAACGGTCTCGCAGCGGAGCTGAGAGGAGGCCCGCTCGCGTCGTTGCCCCTATCAGCGTGAAGGGCTTGAGCTGGTAGGGTAGAGTCCGAGCGAAGGCCCCCTTTCCCAGCACAAAGTCTACCTCGAAGTCCTCCATGGCGCGATAGAGGTACTCCTCCACCGAGTGAGACAGGCGGTGAATCTCGTCTATGAAAAGGACCTCCCCCGCCTCCAGGTTGGAGAGGATACCTACGATATCCGCAGGCTTCTCCAGGGCGGGACCGGAGGCATGGGTGATCTTGGCCTCCATCTCACGGGCAATGATATGGGCCAGGGTGGTCTTGCCCAGGCCCGGCGGGCCGTGGAAGAGGATGTGGTCTACGCACTCCCGCCGCTGGCGGGCGGCGGCCACGGAGATGCGCAGGTTCTCCACCACCTCTCCCTGGCCGACGTACTCGTCGAAGGCCCGAGGGCGCAGGCTCGAAACCAAGCGCGCCTCCTCAGACTGCTCCTGGCCGGCACCGGAGTCCTTTCCCCCTAGCTTGGGCTGCCTGCTCATTCGGCCCACTCTCCTAACCCTTCCACAACCAGACGTAGCGCAGCCCTGGGCCATCTGCTCATTCGATCCTCCCCCTCTTGAACGCCTCCCTGAGCAATTCCTCCACCGTCCGGATGCCCGGGTTGCGCTTCAGGGCCTGGTCTATCTCATCGCGGGCCTCGCCCCTCTTATAGCCCAGGCCGATAAGCACCTCCAGCGCCTCCTTCTGCAAGTCCGACACCGGAGCGGCCGGGCTGGCATAGCCTTCGTCCCGCAGAAGCGCCCACTCCGCCACCTTCCCCTTCAGGGTAGCAACCATTTTCTGGGCCGTGCGCTCGCCGATCTCCGGCATGCGCGTCAGGAATCGCACGTCGCCGTCCTCGATGGCCTGGGCCACGGTGGAGACCGAGAAGACCAGCGCCCGCGCCGCCTTCAGCGGCCCGATGTCCGCCACCCTCAAGAGCCGCTCGAAGAAGGTGCGCTCGTGCTCCCGGTTGAACCCGATGAGCAGCGGCCGGGGCTGGCGCTCCGCCACGTGATAGTATATCTCCAGCTCCACCGGAGCCCCAATCTCCTTTTCGTCAAAGGTCCGCCGGACGAACTCCGGCAACAGCACCTCGTATCCCACCCCGTTCACGTCCACCACGATCTTCTGGTCATCCCTTGACTTCCGCCTGAGGTGTCCGGAGAGAAAGGATATCAAGCTTTAACTCCTTGACAACCGCAGCGACTGCGCCAGCGGGCTGGCTGCCAGACGGCTGTGGCAGAGGGCCACCGCCAGGGCATCGGCCATATCATGGGGACTGGGTATCTCGGCCAGGCCCAACTGTTTCTGCACCATGCGCTGTATCTGGGCCTTGCTGGCCCGGCCGCTTCCCACCAGGTAGTCCTTGATCTGAGTCGCGGAGTAGTTGTAAACAGGTATCCCCGCCTGGGCCGCCGCCAGGCAGAGGACCCCCCGGGCGTGCCCCATCAGTATGGCCGTCGCAGGGTGGGCGTAGTGGGAATAGAGGGACTCCATGGCCATGGCCTGGGGCAGGAACTCGTTCAATACCTCCGTCATGCCTTTATAGAGCGCCTCGATCCGCTTCTCCACGGGATCACTGGCCGGGCCGCCCTCGATGGTCCCTCCTTCCAGCAAACGGACCTGGTCACCGCTTCCCTCTATCACTCCATAGCCGGTGGTTATCAGGCCGGGGTCTACGCCGATGATCCTCAAGGATGCCTGCCTCGCGGGCGCAGCTCCGCGTCCGCGCCCGGACTTGTGGAACTAATGTTCATTCAGAGGAACGATACAGCAAAGGGACGTGGCTGTCAAACGTGGGAGATGGGGAAAAAGGACCACTTCTTGGCTGATGGTCATCAACCAAATAAAGTGACAGTGCATCCGATTGCAGTCGCCGTTTGGCTAAACGTAACGCCGACTTCAGTCGGCAGACCCCTCCTGGCACAATTAATAGTATATGACCATTAGCCAAGGGGTGCCTCGACCGCCGTCATCCCCCCTTCGCCCGGCGGGCCTCGTCTAGATTCGCTGTGACCAAGCGGTGCAGGTCAGGGAAGG
>JAUYDP010000007.1 GCA_030691805.1 Dehalococcoidia bacterium
ACGATTGGCCCAACGGCCCTGGTCTGCACTTAGCTATCAGGCCCCGTTTGCTCACCGTTCTTGCGCTCCTTGCCCTTCCGCCGCAGGTACTCCTCCAGATCTTTGACAATCGCCTCCGGACTGGGCATTTCCTCGGGGGCCTCTTGGGGCTTGTCTGCGATGATCTCCAGTTGTCTCACGTACTGAGCCAGCTCCGGGTTCCTGGCCACGGCCTCGTCTACCTGCCGGTCGAAGCTGGCAGCCGCCTCACGGATATCGTCCATTTCCAGGGGAAGTCCCAGGATCGCCACCAGCCTCCTCTATAGGGCGAAGCAAACGTGCGGGTTGAAGGCCGACTGAAGGTAGAGGGGGCCGTGCCCCCAGAGGCTGGCGTTTGCCAGTCCCCTCCGGTTGCACGCATCCAACAACGCTGAATGGATGCTGGTCGGGCCTTGATAACCGGACGGACGTACCGAGAGAGACATGATAGAGTCCCTTAAATCCGGGTCGGCTGAGCTGCCGGAGATCAGGGGATCCCTGGTATGGGGAACCGCGTCCAGCGTTCCGCCCAGAGATATAACCCTGGCCACCGAAAAGCTTTCTGCCAGGCCTAGAATAGAGTCAATGTAGGTGGCCCATTTCAGGTGAGGCTCGGTTCCCATCAACAGGATCAGGTCTGGCGAATCCGTCTTGCCCTTCCAGAAATAGAAGCGGTTGGCCGGCCAGCGGATGTTGCGTTCCCATGTGTTCTCACCGATCATGGTCTGCGGGCGGAGCTCGGTGAACACGTAGAACTCCTCAGGACTGAGCTCCGCGAAAAGCTCTGCGCCCAGCTTATCTCTGGTGTAGCGTACCGCGGAGGTGGCTACCTCCCCGGCGTCTGGCCATCCGCGAAATGCAGCTACCAGCGTAGGACTCTCAAGAATGGGCCTCTGGAACACCGTAATATTCTCCATTGCATCCCCCTAATTCCAACCCTTATTATACTCGGACTGGCTATTACTTCGAAGGGCGCTCCGCTACCACCCGGTAACCCCTTCCGTCCGTCTCTACCTCAATGGTCCCCTGCTGATCGGTCCGGAAAACACTTATTCCCTGTAGCTTTTGGATGGTCTCCTGGGCAGGATGGCCGAAGGGGTTTTTCTCACCAACGGAGATAACGGCGACCTGGGGATTTACCCTTCCCAGGAAACCCTCGCTCAAGGCGTTGCGCGCCCCCTGGTGCGGGACCTTGAGCACCTGACTTTCCAGGCCCAACTGCTCTGCCAGCAGCTTCTGTTGGGCCTCTTCCTCGATGTCGCCGGGCAAGAGGGCGCTAAAGCCGCCCACCTCCAACCTCAGGACCACCGAGTTGTTGTTGGGATCTGAATCGGTGCCTTGGAATAGTGACACACCGGGGAGTAACACCCTCAGCCTCGCCTCCGACCCCAGTCGCACCTCCTGTCCCTGCCCGGCGATAACATACCTGACGCCCCGGTCCCGAATCAACACCCTCCATTGCCGGTAGAGGGTGGAGTCGTGTTCGTAAGGGGTGGCCAGGATTCCGCCCACCTGGTACCGTTGGAGCACCTCCATAAGGCCCATTAGATGGTCTTCATGAGGGTGAGTCAGAACGATAAGGTCTATTCGCCGGTCCCAGAAGGGCAGCCTCTCTCCCAGGCGCCTGGCGACAGTCTGCGGGCTGGGACCGCCGTCCACCAGCACCTTGTAGGACGGCGTCCTGATCAAAATCGCGTCGCCCTGGCCTACGTCCAGGAAGTCTACACGTACGCGGTCGTCCGGGAGGGTCAAGAAGGCGGTCCAGGCCAGCAAGGCCGCCAGGGCTAGCGGTAGGATGACCCTCCAGGAATAAAAGGCGCGGCCCGTCACTCTCAGGACCTTGCTTTGTGTAGCCAGAGCATGGCCAGGGCCAGGAGAGAGTAGTACGACAGGGCTAGCTCAGGCAAGAAGCCCTGGACCTCAATGGCAGCCAGTGGCAGCTTTGCTAACAGCTCGACTGTTGCCACCATGTAGGTCAGGAAGGGCCAGGCGGTCCAGCCGGCTACCTGGCCTAAAGGTTCGAGGAAGCCGAGGCCCGAGGTCAGAGCGCCGGCAAGCATGATGCCGGGCAGCGCGGGTAGGACCAGGAGGTTGGCCAGGGGCGCGACAAGCGAAAGGCGTTGGAAATTTACCAGGAGCAGCGGAAGCACGGCCGCCGTCGCCGCCAGGGTTACAGCGAGGCTTTCAATTAGATAGGACCGCGCCCCGGCGTGGGCGGCTTGCTGGACGCCGCCGGAGGAGGGCCAGAGCCGTTGCAGGCTAGCCTGTATTGGTGGAGCCAGGATTATGAGACCGGCGGTAGCAGCAAAGCTGAGCTGGAAGCTCACGTCCCAGAGCAGAAGCGGCTGGAAGGCAGCCATGCCCGCAGCCGCCAGGGCCAGGGGAATGACCGCATCCCGTTGCCTTCCGAGGTAGGCCCCCAGGATGAAAATACCCCCCATGATAGACGCCCGCACCACCGGGGGCTGGGCGCCAACCAGGATGGTATAGACCAGGATGCCTGCCAGGGAGAACCAGAGCGCTCGTCGGCGACCTATAAGTGGCTGGCCGACCATGACCAGATACCCCGCCAGTAGGGTCAGGTTGTGGCCTGAGATGACGATTATGTGGGTGGTGCCGCTGCGGTTGAAAGCATCCATCAGGTCCTGAGGAATGGAGGAGCGCAGGCCCAGGAGGATCCCCTGAGCCAGGGCCGCCTGCGGCTCCGGCAGCGCTCGCGCCAGGTTCTGGGCAAGGCGCTCCTTAAACTCCAGCAGCCAGTTCCAGGCCCCCATCCCCTTCCTTCCGTCGAGCACCCCTATTTTGGGGAATGTCATAATCGAATAGAT
>JAUYDP010000234.1 GCA_030691805.1 Dehalococcoidia bacterium
GCTACGCGATGTCGAAGCTTGAGCCGCGGGAACTGGCCGTCTACCACGAAAAGCAGATGCGTCGACTGGAGGACGAGAGAGCCGAGGAGATCCTCGCTTCGTTCTTTTTCCAGGATCCTTCACTCCATCTGTTGCCAGACACGGCCAGGCGAAGCCTGATTGAGGCTACCCGGGCGTGGGCCTGGACGAACAGTGGCAGTCCGGAGAGCGTTTTGAATCACCTCAGACGCGCGGTAGAGGCTTTGATGTATGCTGCCTTTTGGGTGCCCCTCAGCCAGTGGGCTGGTAAGGACAAAGGGTACCGGTCAGAGGGACTGCGTCTCTTGATGACGGACCTTGAGGCGAAGCGGCAAAGCCCATCACTTGTGTACTATAGGAAGATGCTGATGGACGGCGGTCTGAAGGAACTACTTAAGTTACAGGCCTCGTACAACCAGGATCTCAGTTTCGTTTATGAGAAGTTGCCTGCCTCACTCAAAAGGCTAAATGAACAGCGGAACCAGGCAGAGCATGACCCGACCAGGGTTTGGAGAAGGGAAGAGGTAGCGTCGCTGTTTAATGAGTACTTGGGGATAGGTTGTGATGGCGTACTACCAAGACTGGCTAGACTCTATCTGAGAGTGAAAGAAATGAACGCAAGGAGAGAGAAGCCGGCGCCTTCAGGTGGCAATCTAGCTGGCTGAGGATTCGAATCGCCTGGGGGTAAATAGCAGGCCCGCGTAGTTGAGAGAATCGCTGATAATTAGGCTGCCGCCCTCAGTTGACTCACGCTAACCTTCCCCTCCTTTCCCCCTTCTGATACAATAACCCAGTATGTTCCGCAAGATCCTCATCGCCAACCGGGGCGAGGTGGCGATTCGAATACTACGCGCTTGCCGCGAGATGGGTATCCCCAGCGTGGCGGTGTACAGCGAGGCCGATCGAAACGCATTGCACGTCCGGCTGGCCGACCAGGCGTTTCTTCTCGGGCCAGCGTCACCTCTTGAAAGCTACCTGAGCATCCCCCGGCTGATGGTTGTGGCCCGCCTGTCAGGGGCGGACGCTATTCATCCGGGATACGGCTTCCTCTCGGAGAACCCGAACCTGGCCAGGACCTGCCAGGAGGAGGGCATTACCTTCATCGGCCCGACTGCGGAGGTCCTGGAGAAAGCCGGCAACAAGGTGGAGGCACGGCGGCTGATGAAGGAGGCCGGACTGCTCATCATCCCCGGGACCCTGGACGGGCTGGCGGGAGAGGACGAGGCCTTCCAGGTAGCCGGAGAGTTGGGTTACCCCGTGCTGCTGAAGGCAGCCGCCGGCGGTGGCGGCAAGGGGATGCGCATCGTTCACGATGCATCGGAGATGCGGCCGGCCATCCGCACCGCCCGAAACGAGGCGGAGATGGCCTTTGGCGATTCCACGCTTTACGTCGAGAAGCTTATCTCCCGCGCCCGACATATCGAGATGCAAATACTGGCCGACGCTCAGGGGAACATGGTCTACCTTGGAGAGAGGGAATGCAGCATCCAGCGACGCCATCAGAAGCTAGTAGAAGAGGCGCCCTCCCCGGTCATGGGCCCTGAAGACCGGCGAACTCTGGGAGAGACTGTCCTCCGAGCCGCCCGCGCTATTGGCTACGTAGGGGCAGGGACTTTCGAGTTCCTGCGTGACCAGGAGGGTCACTTCTACTTTTTGGAGGTGAACCCGCGACTCCAGGTGGAGCACCCCGTAACGGAGATGGTGACGGGCATTGACATTGTCAAGGAGCAGATACGCCTGGCTGCGGGTGAGCCGCTGCGCTTCAAGCAGGAGGATATCCAGGTGAAGGGCTGGGCGATCGAGTGCCGGCTTTACGCCGAGGACCCGGAAAACATATTTATGCCCTCTCCCGGTACTATCTGGGCCATGGTGGAGCCCAGCGGCCCCGGGGTCAGGGTAGAGAGCAGCGCCTTCGTGGGCCTGTCCATCCCGACGTATTACGATCCCCTGTTGTCTAAGGTCGTGGTCTGGGCCGAGACGCGGGAGGAGGCTATCAACCGGATGCGCCGTGCCCTTCAGGAGTACTACATAATGGGCGTCAACACGACGGCGCCCTTCCACCGCTTCGTTATGGAGGACGCTGCTTTTCTCTCCGGGGACTTCGATACCGGCTTCATCTACCGGGAATGGGGTGAGAAGACCCACCGGCGAGAACGAATTAAGGTCCTGGCAGCCCTGGCGGCCGCTCTGGTGGCGTCGCAGAAGGGACTTCCCTCCACAGGCGCACGCCTGCGGCTCCAGGCAGCCCAGGAAAGCGGCTGGAAGTCCCACGGGCGACGGGCAATGCTTAGAGCTTATTAGACCAGGACCTACAGCGAACATGAAGTTCTTAGTCGAGATCGAAGGTCGCTCTTTCGAGGTGGAGGTCCAGAACACCTTCGTCCGGGCCAGCGTGGACGGAGAACACTACAGCATTGACATGCGCTCCGTGGACGGACACTGCCTTTATAGCCTCATCGTGGACAATTGCCCGTATGATGCCTTCGTGGAGGAGAAGGACGGCGGTTACTCGGTCACTATCCAGGGTGAGCAGTTTGAGGTGGAGATAAAAGACCCCAAGTCGGCCAGGCTGGCGATGATGACCAGGAAGCCCGAAGTCCCAGGCGCCGAGTTGCCCATCAAGTCGCCACTCCCGGGACTCGTCGTGGCGGTGGAGGCTGAGCCAGGAAGGGCCGTCAAGAAGGGCCAGGTCCTGGTGGTCCTGGAGGCCATGAAGATGGAGAACGACCTTAGCGCCCCGCGGGATGGCATCGTCCGGGAGGTAAAGGCGGCGGTAGGGGAAAAAGTAGAAAAAGGACAGGTCCTATTGACCTTGGAGTGATGAAATGGCCGAAAGTCGTGGAAAGGAAGACTGGAAGAAAAAGACCCTGGGGCCTGCGTTAAAAAAGTCGCCGGAGCGTGAGGAGCGCTTCGAGACCAGCTCCGGCTTCCCCGTAGATGCCATCTATACCCCAGAAGACGTAGCCGGCCTGGAGTACAACGAGGCACTGGGCTATCCCGGGGAATATCCCTACACCAGGGGCGTTCAACCTTCTATGTACCGGGGGCGCTTCTGGACCATGCGCCAATACGCCGGCTTCGGGGACGCTGAGGAGTCCAACCGGCGCTATCACTATCTGTTGGAGCATGGCCAGACCGGACTGAGTGTAGCCTTCGACCTGCCGACCCAGCTTGGCATGGACTCCGACGACCCAAAGGCGGAGGGTGAGATCGGCAAGGTTGGGGTGGCCATAGACAGCCTCCAGGATATGGAGGCCCTCTTCCGGGGGATACCCCTGGACAGGGTGAGCACCTCCATGACTATCAACTCCACGGCGGCCATTCTCCTGGCCATGTACGTCGCCGTGGGCAAGAAGCAGGGGGTGGACGCCAAGCTCCTGAACGGCACCGTTCAGAACGATATCCTGAAGGAATATATTGCCCGGGGCACTTACATCTTCCCCCCGGCGCCTTCCATGCGTCTGGTTACCGACATATTCGGCTATTGCCGGGAGCAAGTGCCGGCCTGGAACACCATAAGCATCAGCGGCTACCACATCCGGGAGGCCGGAGCCACGGCCGCGCAAGAGGTAGCCTTCACCCTGGCCAACGGCGTTGCCTACGTGCAGGCGGCCATAGAGAGCGGCCTGGACGTGGACGCTTTCGGTGGACGCCTCTCTTTCTTCTTCGCCAGCAATAACAACCTGCTGGAAGAGGTGGCCAAGTTCCGGGCGGCCCGGCGTCTGTGGGCGAATATCATGCGCGACCACTTCCGGGCAAAGGACCCCCGATCCTGGATGCTGCGCTTCCATACCCAAACGGCGGGGTCCACCCTGACCGCCCAGCAACCTGCCAATAATATCGTACGCACGGCCATGCAGGCTCTGGCGGCGGTCTTAGGTGGCACTCAGTCGCTCCACACCAACTCCATGGACGAGGCCTTTTCGCTTCCCACCGAGGAATCGGTGCAGATCGCCTTGCGCACCCAGCAGGTCATCGCCCACGAAAGCGGAGTGGCCGACACGGTGGACCCCCTGGGAGGCTCGTATTATATCGAGTGGCTGACGGAGCAGGTTGCTCAAGCGGCGCAGCGGTACCTGGACCAGGTGGATGCCCTGGGAGGCGCCCTGGCAGCCCTGTCCAAGGGTTACCAGCAGAGGGAGATTCAGGACAGCGCCTACCGCTACCAGCAAGAGGTCGAGTTGGGGAAGCGGGTCATAGTGGGGGTGAACCGCTATCAGGGGCCGGAGGTGAAGGTCTCCGGCCTGCTGCGAGTGGACCCGGCCATACAGCGCCGGCAGACAGAGCGGTTGGCCTCTCTGCGGAGCACTAGGAACAGCGCGCAGGTGGAGGCCGTTCTCCAGCGGCTGGAGATAGCCGCCAGAGGTCCCGAGAACCTGATGCCCCTCTTCGTGGAGTGCGTGGAGGCTTATGCAACTATCGGCGAGATATGCGGGGTCCTGCGCCGCGTTTGGGGGGAGCAAGGGGAGTTTGTGGCATTTTAATGGAGGAGACATGATAAAGAAGATTGACCACGTGGGCATGGCGGTGAACAACCTGGACAGTGCGCTGGCTTTCTACCGGGATGTCCTCGGCATCGAGGCTAGCTCCTTCGAGGACTACGCCCCGGACCAGATACGGACTGCCTTCCTGAAGGTTGGCGACGCCAGCTTCGAGGTGATGGCGCCGACCAGCCCGGAAAGCCCCGTAGCTAAGTTCCTGGAAAAGCGAGGCGAAGGCATGCACCACATCTCCCTGGAGGTGGACGATATTCGGGCCGAGTTGAAGAAACTGGAGGCCAAGGGTGTGGCCCTGATTGACAAAGAGCCTCGCCAGGGGGCGCACTTCATCGTGGCCTTCGTCCATCCCCGGTCTACCGGAGGGGTCCTTCTGGAGCTTACTCAGAAGCCTAAGTAGGGCGGGTGGGGCCCGGCGGGCTAGATGGTCTCTAGAGGAGCAGCCCCGCCCCGGGCTAAAGCCATGGGCTGAGAAGCCGAAGCCCACTAAAGGGGCTGGATTCGGTGTAAATCATCATATATATCTCGAAATACTGCGGGATATTCCCGGTTACGGACTAGTTTGTTTAGAAAAAGAGGGGACTTGAGATCAAGCAATATTGGGAGTCTATTCCAAATCCCTATAGTAGTGGCTCACGAGTCTGCAATACATTACTACATCAGTCCGATTGCCTTAGCGTTGGGCGTGGCTGCTTGTGAGATTTACGCGACTATGCAGAGGTCATTAGTAATGTTCCGTAGGGCTTGAGTAAAGGAACACAATCAGGCGCAACCAAGCACGATCAGGCACAACCAAGCACAACCAAGCACGATCAGGCACGATCAAGCACAACCAAGCACCTAATAGACTTTCAGGAGGAAAACCACATGGTGACCGCAGAGAAGGCCGTAAGGACCAAAGCCTTCGCCGATATGAGGGACTGGATTGACTGGCTGGAGGCCCGGGGCGAACTTCGCCGGGTGAAGGCCCAGGTAGACTGGGACCTGGAGTTAGGGGCTATCGCCCGGACGGTCCAGGCTATGGAAGGGCCAGCCCTGCTGTTTGAGAATATTAAGGACTATAAGAAGACCAGGGGACGGAGGCTCTTCCTGGGAGGGTTGGCCTCCTACCCGCGCGTCGCCGCTATGCTGGGCCTGCCTATGGACACGTCCTTCGGGGATATGATAAAGCACTGCCGGCGGGCCTTTCGGGAGCAGGTGCGCCCAATGCTGGTCTCCACCGGCTCGGTAAAGGAGAACATCATCACCGGAAAGGACATTGACCTGTATCAGTTCCCCGTGCCCAGGTGGCACCAACTGGACGGCGGTCGGTATATTGACACCTTTGCCGGGGTGGTTACCAAGGATCCGGAGACCGGCGAGGTTAACGTGGGCATGTACCGGGGGATGATCGTCGGCAAGGACAGGATCGCCAAGCTCATGGTTCCGTCCCAGCATTGGGGGCGGCACTTCCTCAAGTATAAGGAGATGGGCAAACCCATGCCTGT
>JAUYDP010000136.1 GCA_030691805.1 Dehalococcoidia bacterium
CGCATCCGTTATCCGTTCGTCCCATCCGTTATCCGTTGGGAAATACTATCCGAATACCGTGACTGCCCTTTATTGCATGTGCCGCTCGTTAAACTAGCGGCGCTCCATGCTCTTCCTGTCCCACGCACTGCCGAACCACCAGTGGACTACCATTGGCCCATTATCGAAGCACCATCGAAGCACCACTGAAGCACCATGAAGCACGGGCGGGGATGGCAGGGGGTACCCTACCACCCATCGTCCTGGTCCAGCAGTTCGTTGGCGATGGTCTCCGCCAGCACGGTGCTACCCCAGAGACCCCAGGCCGGCACCGGGCCACGGTAGGTGACGATCAGCTCCCGGACGCACCGCCGGAATGCCCCTTCGTCGTCAGCCTCGACCGTCACCACCGTCTGGGTTGACTTCTCGATAGGCAACTCGCGGGTATTCTCGACCATGACCCCGCCAGGTAATATCTCCTGGGCCGGGCCGGTGATCTCCTCCTTGGCCAGGCGCACCTCGTGCTTCTGGCCGATCCTCTTCAGGTCGGCCTCCAGGATGGGGATAAGGGCATCGTCGGGAAAGTATCTCATTTGGGCAATCAGTTTATTCATTTCAGTCTCCTAGGACTCGGCGGGCTCTTCGACCTTGGGGGCCAGGTATGTCAGGTACTTCTTCCGAATGACCTTCCGCTGGTCCTTGCTGGCCATGAACCAGGCCTTGCCCAGCTCCACGTGGTACATGTGGTGCTGGTACCACTGTTCCGGAGAGAATCGTCCCATCCTGATCGCTTCCTCGGTGAATTCGGCCCGAAGCTCTTCGCCTACGAACCGCAACCGCCCGCGGATGCCACAGGTGGGGCACTGGATGGTCTTGTTGTCCTTCAGGATGCGGATGATCCGGTCGTTGCATACCGGGCAGACCCCCGGCTCCCCAAGATAGGTTGCTTCGCCAGTTCGGGTGGCCCTGGCTACCGCCCGTCCGATCTCCTTGCTGCGGACCTGGTTGACCCGGTCTAGAAAGGCGTCGCCAGGCGAGGTGGAGTGAATGAGGGCGCGGTCTATCACCTTCATCCCCCACTTCAGGAAGAGGCCGTTGGGGACGGTGAAAGCATAGGCGTTGTATCCCCGGTTGCCGTAGGTCAGGATCATGGCGCAGGGCTTGCCAAGCAGTGGGGTAGGATACCCCTCGCACACGGTCCGGTCGGAGAAGAGCTTCAGGATAGCCGGGGTGGTTAGATAGTAGACCGGTGACCCCAGGATTATGGCGTCATAGGTATAGACCTTCTCCAGCAGCCACATGAACTGGTCGCTAAGGTGGCAAGGTTTGAGGCCGGTGGCGCACCGGCCGCAGGCGGTGCAGGGGCGGATGTTATAGTTGGTAAGGCGTAGTATCTCAACCTCGGCGCCCTCATCTTCGGCCCCCATCAGGGCCTCTTTGAGGAAGACCTCAGAGTTTCCCTGGCGCCGGTAGCTTGCCAGGAGCCCCAGGACCTTCATAAGTTAACTCCTTCCGAAAAATAGTTCTGTTCTTCACGGGTATCCTATGGCAGGGAATATTAACACCTTGGCGTGGCACTCTGCAAGCCCTTCATTGACGCAGAGCGTGGGCGTGGTCCCCGCCGCCCCGCCCCTGTTTCAAACACGTAGTTAAGGGAGGGTTGGTCCCCGTCGCCTGCCCCTAGCTCAAACACGTAGAGCGGGGGCTTGTCCCCTGCTGGTGGTGCTGGGGGCGGCGCATCCCCCGCCACCCCGCCCCTAGCAGGGGACAAGCCCCTGCACTACAGGCTGGCTGTCAACGGAGGCATAGTTCCCGCCGCCCGCCTAGGCCGGATACCAAGCCCCAATCATACGGACGTATTTGGCCCACAGGGACTTTCTGGGAGGGCTATTTTTCGGAGCCTTTCCCTCGCTTCGTCGGCCATGGCCATCTCCTGGACGCTCTCCGCTCCGAACTTGCGTATCTTGATGCCTCCTGCCAGGCGGGGGAACTCGGAGAAGTTGCAGAGCTCATCGGGCATCTTGTAGCTGGCTATCTTGTCCTGCATAAAGTCCCTGACGTCTTTCAGGGTTAGAGGCTTCCCGTCCTTGCTCACCACGCAGGCGCAGATGCTCTCCCCCAGGACGGGGTTGGGGGTGCTGATGACGCAGGCCTCTTTTACCCTGGGATGCTCGCATAGGAGGGCCTCGATCTCGTTGGGATTGATGGAGTAGCCGCCCTTCTTGATGATCTCCTTGAGGCGGCTCATAATCCGTATGTAGCCCCTCGTGTCAATGGTCACCTGGTCTCCGGTATGCAGGAAACCCTCGGGGTCAATGGCCTTGGCCGTCTCGTCGGGGCGCTCCCAGTAGCCTTTAAGTATTGGCCCGGCGAAGAGCAGCTCTCCGGGTAGTCCCGGCGGGACCTCCTCTCCGGTGGTGGGGTCCACGGCCTTGGCCGTGGCGTCGGGTACCGGGTGGCCGAGGCAGGTGTCCCGCATCGGGTCGTCGGGACGGCATGAAATCCCCAGGCCGGCCAGCTCC
>JAUYDP010000200.1 GCA_030691805.1 Dehalococcoidia bacterium
AGATGTAATAGTTCTGCCCGGGCACAATGGGCACGTTCAGCGGCGTGGTCCGGCCATATTTATCCACCCTGGTAGCGCGTGTGCCCGTGGCCTTTATGCGGATGGCAGGGGGCTTTGGCGTGGGGTTCCACATGACGCTTACTTTTCGATCGCCGGACTCCATGGTTACCCGGTACATGTCTTCTACCACGTTGTAGCGGGCGTTGGAGAACCCGGAAAAATAGCGGGCGGCAATCTGGAATGCGGAAAAGGCCGGCCGGGTCGAACCGTCGTTGCGGACCAGGCCATAGGCCTCGCCACTGTGAAGTGTACCGTCCACCAGCTTGAAGGCGCCGATACGTTCTACGCCTGCCGCCAAAGCCAGGGCAAACCCCTGGATGAAAAACGAGGCCTGTTCGTCCATAGTAGCCCGGTAGCCTCCTGGCGGCATGGGGGCCGCTGGATCGTTCCAGGGGACTACGTTTGCCTCGCCAATCCAGATCGGCTTCTTGGCGCCGTATCTGTTCAGCACGTCCCGATATTCCATCGGTATGTCATACATGTCCGCAGACTTGCTGTAGATATGCGTGTTAACAATATCGAAGTAGAAGTTGTTTGCCTTAGACGAGGGATCCAGAACCGCCCTCTCCAGGACCCTCTCAAGGAAAAGCTTGCGCCCTTTGATAGAATCGGCCCAGTAGGTTGTGCCCCCAAATATGATCCTGGCCGCCGGATTAGCGGCTCTGGCTGTAAGATAGGCGGCCTTTAGCAACTGATAGTATTCCTCTTCAGATCCGGCCCAGGTGCTCCAGTCGCTGCCGGTGTCTATGTCCGGCTCGTTCCAGATAATCCAGTAGTCTATGCGCCCGGCATACCTCTTTACCATATCGCGCACGAATCGTGCCCAGTAGTTCTCGGGATCGGTTGGGGCCAATGAAAGGTTCAGAGGCACGGAGCCGTTGCGCGTGGCCCAGGCTGGCGGATTGCCCAAGAGTCCCACCAGCGTCATCCCCTGTTGAAGCTCCGCCTCTATCTGCGTGTCAGAGAGAAGCTTGTCCGTGCGCCACTCCTGCGGGCCATTAGGCTGGATTTGATTCCACCAGAAGTTTATCCTCTCCCACCTTGCACCAGCGGACTGCGCCAGTAAAGGCGACTCATAGGCTTGCACTATGCCGAAGCGACCCTGTCCTTGGGTTTCCACGAGGTTCAAAGGTGGGGGCTCAGCGGAGGTTAAGTGAGGAAAAGAGATGAGGGTAAGAAGCGGAAGCAATAACACAGCTACCCTGGCCTTTGTCAATATTTGGACCCCCTCTTCGTTATTTACTTTCTCGCATTATCGCGAAACCAGCGCCATAATACCAATCACCCAACACGAGTTTATACAATTTCCCTTATCGTTCGCAAGGCGGGCCTCTGTAGGTTCGGCCGATGGGCCTTGTAGGGGCGAGGCATGCCTCGCCCCTCCTATCCGATTATTAAAGACGCTTCAACCCACTCATGGGTGGACTGTAGTAGGGCGCAGGAAGAGGGCGCTGGCCATGCCCAGCAAAGCCACCAGGGCCGAAACGTAGAAGGCCGTGTTGAAGGAGCCGGTCATGTCCGCTATCCCCCCTGTCAAATACGGCCCGATGGCCTGGCCAATGCCCATGAAAAGGGTCGCAAAGCCCACGGCCGCTGGCGCCAGCCTCCCTCCTACATAATCTCCACAAGCGGCGGCCACGATCACCGGTACGCCAGGTTCCGCCGCCCAAAATAAGACCGCAGAAATAGTATAAATGACAACAGAGTGCGACGTAGTAAAGAGGAAGATGGCTATAGCCAGGAAGACGAAGACCGCTGAAATTCCCAGCCGCCGCCCTAGCCGGTCGGAGAGGGAACCCCAAACCAGGGATCCAGCAATCATGCCCAGTCCGGAAATGGCCCACATATTCCCGATGATACCCTCGGCCAGTCCGCCCTGCTCACGGAGAAAGGCGGCGAAGAAGGTAAGATAGCTAATATATGCGAAGCCGAAAATACCGTAAAGAATAGATAGGTGCCACACAGCGCCGGAGCGGTATATAAGCCCCCAGTTCAAGGCGCTTGCCGGAGCCTGCCGCGTATCCGATCCGTAGGGGCGACCCGGTGGGTCGCCCTCACCCGGTGGGTCGCCCTGAACCGCCTCGGGATTGAAGCCCATCACCTGCAAGCCCATATCTTGGGGACGGCTCCTCAACAGCGCTGCCACCAGCAGCCCGCTGAGAAACACCACTCCCGCCACCAGGAACCAGGCGTAACGCCAACCCATTTCGGGGTACGAGGCCACCAGAGAAGGGATGACCGGCCCCGTGGCGAAGAAGGAGATCCCGACGCCGCTGGTGATGAAGCCGCTGGCAATACCCCTCTTACGGCGGGCTACCCAGGCGCCGGCGAAGGCCATACTTGGCACAATAGCCCCAGCGCTGGCGACACCAGCAATGGTCTGGGAGAAGAGCGCCCACCCAAAGTCGAATACGGCCCCAGTAGCCGCCAGGGCCAGGCCCGTGACCAGCATACCCGCTGCTATCACCATGCGGGAACCAAACCGGGATGCCGCCACGCCCGCCAAGGGCACCGCTGCCAAATATCCGATGGTATTGACCGTGCCCAGAAGGCCCATCTGGGTGTAATTTAGCGATAGGCCCTCTTTCATACCTGGAAGAATAAGGCTATAGGCGAAGCGCCCAAAGCCCAGGGTTGTCAGAAGGGCCAGGGAGGCCATGGCCAGAGCGACGTAGCCATAATGAAGTCGCAGCCGCGGGACGGGAACTAACGAGCCGGTATCGCGGCCAGGATTGTTCATTAAGCTAGCCCTGGGGAGAGCCGAGAACTCTCCAATCTGTTAGGCTTCCAGAGTTCCTTTGGTGCTAGGGATACGGCCCTCTGATAGTGGATCTATGCGAGTGGCTTGACTCAAAGCCCGGGCCAGGGCCTTTATGATTACCTCGGCCCGATGATGGTCGTTGGTGCCCGCCATCAGGCGCACGTGCAG
>JAUYDP010000342.1 GCA_030691805.1 Dehalococcoidia bacterium
AAAAAACCTATGTCCATTGGGCGAAGCGATAGATAATGTTAAGTAGCTCTTGGAGGTAAGCGAAAATATGATAATCAGTGATACGTAGTGTATACTAAACCGTATGAAGGAGGAGCCGCCATGGAACTTTTGACCGTACAAGAAACCGCGGAGATGTTAAAGGTGACACCCATCACCATCCGGCGTTATATTGCTGAGGGTCGCCTACCAGCTTTAAAAGTCGGAAAAGGTGTGCGGGTGACGAAAGAAGCGGTCGAGCGGATGCCAAGACCGATTGAGCCCAAGAAGCCCGCATTGGGACGGACCGGGCGAGCCGGCCGGACACTTTCCTACGACGATCCGTTGTGGAAGCTTGTCGGATCCGCTACTGACGCCCGGCCAACCGATGCAACAAGGAAACACGAATACCTGGCCGACTCTTAAGCCCGATGAGCGCAAGCCGGTCCACACTTCATACAGAACTGGCCTTCATTGACTCCTCGGCCTACCTGGCCCTGGTTAACCCTCATGACGCCCATCACGCTGAAGCCCGTGCGATCCTCTCCAGGCTGACCGAAGAGCGCTGGCGGTCTTTCACTACCAACTTCGTTATTGCGGAGACCCATGCATTGTTTCTCATACGCCTGGGTCATAGCCACGCCACGGCATTCCTCCGGCAGTTTGAGCAAAGCAGCACTACCGTAGAACGCGTGAGCGTTCAGGATGAGAGCCATGCCCGTACGGTCATCTTCAAGTACGACGACAAGGATTTCTCGCTGACGGATGCCACCAGCTTCGCGATAATGGAAAGAGCCGGCATTGCCCATGCTTTCACATTCGATCACCACTTTGGGCAGTATGGCTTTCGCGTCCTCGGTCCCTGAGCACCAGTGCTCTAACCCCTGAACGTATCCTCAAACCGCAGCCAGGTCCCGTCTGAGAATAGCGCGAAGATAAAGCGCCCGTCGCTCCAGAGCATCGTGCCCTTATCGAAGGACTCTACCGCCCCGTCAAAACCCCTTTCGGGCCCCGTCGCCCAGCCGAGGCCGTCCCGGACTTCCTTCCGCTCTCGCCAGACTTTGCCGAACCCCCGTACGGGTCCTGCGAGGCCGGCCGGCGGTGTGGCAGTCGGAACAGGCGTGGGCTCTCCCTCGGTCCACGTGTCGGGATACACGGCCCAGCGCCCGGTACTCATGATGGCGTAGATCTGCCGCGTGTCACTTCTCCAGAACATGTAGCCTTGCTGGAAGAACTGCTCCGCGGAGAGGACTCCCTTCTCCGGCTCCAGGGGACACCCCAACTGCCGGGCCACGTTGGGGTTCTCCGAGTATACCTTCCCGAAACCGCGCACCGGCCTGCTCCGGCACTCTGCCCCAGCGACCGGGGCGGTCGTTGGGGTAACGGTAGCCGCCCGGGTCACTACCACCGTTGGGGTTACGACGAGGGAAGGGCTAAGAGGGACACCTGGGGTCAAGATCGCCGTTAGCGCCGCCGGCGGCGTCTGGGCCGGCGAAGGCGCGACCGCCCCAACCCGCTCACCCCCGGGGCCGGCTTGCTGACAGGCGGAAACCATGATAGCCAGGAGCACACCCGCCGCTAGAAGAAGCAGGCGATCAGACAAGGAATCGAATTTCATTTTGCACATCCCAAAAACATTACTTGCTTCGTTCTTTCCTTAGACCTGTTTTTCACTATCTATACGCGGCCACTGGCAAGAAAGTAATAAAGCACGTCTTTTGTTTCCCTAACCGGCTCGCCTCAGCACTTCCTGTGCTAAATTATCCCCCAGATTGTGGCGGACGTGTCCGGCCATCCGCCGCTGTACATCGTGTGGCTCAAAGCGGGACTTGCCCGCGGGATGCAGGTCCTTCAAGTTTACTGATAGTTTCTGAGGAACCGGCTTCTGCTCGACTTTTAGACCCCTTATCTCCGCCAGTATCCTCTTCAAATCTTGGATCTCTTCATGCTGGTCACTCATATTGTCCAACACCAACTGATGCATCTCGACCACGTGGGAGTGGTCTTCCTGTGCCCGCTTCTCCTGCATCTCGGCTATCTGCTTGTCTCGTAATTCCGAAATTGTTGCGTACAGCAGCACGATAGAACTTACCGCCACGCCCATGGTGTTCAGGTAGCTGTTGGCGGTTAGAACGAAGACCGTGTTGGAGGCAAACCCTATCAGTGGCACCAGAAGCAGGATGGTAATTAGAATAATAAAGCGATGGGTAAGGTATCGGACCGGCCACGGCAAGATGTGTTTGTCAAGAAATGCATTTACCTTCTCCATTAAGGCTCCTCCTTCTCCCAAATCATCACAAAGTCATACCCAGCTTCTGGCCCGGAACCAGGCCAGCATCCCCAGCGGCACAAGTATAATCAGACCCAGCGTTAACCAGAGGATTACAGGCTCTTCGAGGGGGAGCGCCTTTATATTCATACCCCAGAAGCCCGTGATGAAAGTTATAGGCATGAATATTGTAGCAATCAGGGTAAGGCGTTTCACGACCTCGTTAAGGCTGTTGGATACGGCGCTCATATAGGCTTCCAGGGCACCGTTAGTCATGTCCCGCTGCGTCTCAATCATCTCATGGATGGACACCAGACTGTTGTAAACATCCCTGAAGTAGAGTTGATGTTCTGCACGGATATATGGATAATCGTGGGTGTTGAGCTGGTGGAGTATCTCCCGTGACGGAGCGGCCAGCCTCAAGAGCGTTATCAGCGCTTGCCTCATCTGAAAAATCCGGTGAAGCACGTGGCGCGCAGGCCTAGAAACAACCTCTTCCTCTACCACTTCTATTCGCTCGTCCAGCTTGCCAAGGATATCAAAATGGTCCTCTGCAAGCTGGTTCAAAATTCGGTACAAAAGGAAGTCGCTGCCCCTGGAAAGGTCAAAGTCCCGTTCCCGCGCTCTGTCAAGCAGGTTCGATCTATCCTTCTGGACGGTAATGAGATAGCCCTGGGAGAAATAGAACTGTAGGTCCCGGACCTGGACATCATCCTCGGACAAGGCCGCCTCATGCAAGACCAGGAAGAGATAGCCGGGGTATTCCTCCAGCTTCGGCCTCGGATTATAGGTGCGGCAGTCCTCCAGGGTCAGGGGATGGAACCCAAAGTTCCGCCCCAACCATTCCAGGTCTTCTTCCTCCGGTGCCGTCAGCGATAGCCAATACGGGCCGGAGACCTTTCCCAGCTTTTCCCTGGCCCGCTGAGGGTCTGTCTCCATGGCCGGCTGGCCGTCCTGTAAATACCATAGCATGGCGCCCATTTGAGTCAGGTTGATTGTAGCACCGAAACGGGAATTGGGAAAGACTGGATGTTAGAATAAGGAAGACGGGGAAGCGCCAGGCCCGCCACTGGGCGGGCAATCCCCGACGGACAGGGTGTGGTTATTGGCTATTTCCAGGCCGGGAGAAACAGGCAAGGGCCGGGGGCACCGAAAGTTAGTCCTGGGCGCTCTGGTCAGCGCGGCCTTGATCTTCGCCGCGACCCGTTTCGCCGATCTCAGCCAGACTGCCCAGCGCTTCGATGACTTCCAATGGGGATACCTGCCACTGGTACTGGTCGCCGTCCTGGCCTACTATCTTCTAAAAGGCGTCCGGTGGCACCTTTTCCTTCAAACCGTGGGTATTACCCTCCCCC
>JAUYDP010000416.1 GCA_030691805.1 Dehalococcoidia bacterium
AATCATCAACCCCGGAGCGTTGACCCATTACGGGTTGTCCTTAAGGGAGGCCCTGGCTGACACCAGGCTGCCGGTGATAGAGGTGCACCTTTCCAATATCTATGCCAGAGAGCACTGGAGGCAGAAATCGGTGATCGCGCCCATTGCCCTGGGCCAGATCAGCGGCCTGGGCTGGAGAGGTTACCAATTGGCTTTAGAAGCGATGGCGGCCCATTTGAAGGGGGAAGAATGATCTCTACAGGAGAACTGAAGAAAGGCATAACCATAGAGCTGGATGGGGAGCTGTACACGATTCTTGACTACCAGCATCTCAAGATCGGGCGCGGCAGCGCGCAGGTGCGGATGAAATTGCGCCACGTGCGGGTTGGACATATCATCGAGCGAACCTTCCAGGCTGGGGACCGCTTTCCCCGGGCCTATCTGGACCGGCGCCCCGTCCAGTATCTGTACAGCGATGGGGACTTCTACCATTTCATGGATACTGAGAACTTCGAGCAGACGGCTCTTAATAGCGCCCAGCTTGGGGACGCTGTGAACTACCTGAAAGAGAACCAGACCCTTGACCTCTTGAGCTACAGGGGCGACTCCATAGGGGTCGAGCTTCCCATCACCGTGGAGCTGCGTGTGGAGGAGACGGATCCTGGCTTCAAGGGGGATACCGCCACGGGGGGCAACAAGGCCGCTCGCATGGAAACGGGCCTGGTCATACAGGTGCCTCTCTTCATAAATACCGGGGATAAAATAAGAGTAGATACCCGCACCGGCACCTACATCGAAAGGGTGTAGTCTTGCAAATATACCCGGTAGCCCAGGTAGTCCGTTATCTCAAGAGCATCCTTGAGGCGGACAGCTTTATTAGGGACCTGTGGATAAGCGGGGAGGTATCCAACCTTTCCCGATCCATGGCGGGTCACCTATATTTTACTTTGAAGGATAAGGACGGCCAGATCCGTTGCGTATTCTTCGGCGAGAACGGCTTGAATCTTTGGCTTATTAACGGTTCCGCGGTTGTGGCCCATGGGCGGGTCTCGGTATACGAAGCGCAAGGAACACTCCAGCTCTACGTGGACGTGCTCCAACCAGAGGGCACCGGCATCCTCCACCTGCAACTGGAGGAGTTGCGGGCGCGTCTTGAGAAAGAGGGGCTCTTTGATGAGTCCCGCAAGAGGCCTTTGCCAGTTTTCCCCCGCCGGATCGGCCTGGTTACTTCTCCCACTGGGGCAGCCTTAAAGGATATTGTGAAAGTCCTCACCCAGCGCTATCCCCTTGCAGAGCTCATCCTGGCGCCTTCCCAAGTCCAGGGCGACGGAGCGGCCCAGGGCATAGTAGAGGGGCTGCGCCAGCTAAACCTTCTGGGTGGAATAGACGTGATTATCGTGGCCCGGGGTGGTGGCTCCCTGGAAGAGCTTTGGGCCTTCAATGAGGAGCCGGTGGTGCGGGCCATCCATAGCAGCCGGATACCTGTTGTGACAGGGGTAGGCCATGAGACCGATGTAACGTTGTCCGATTTGGCCGCAGACTTCCGAGCTCCCACCCCCTCGGCGGCCGCTATGGCCGTCACCCCGGACTGTGCTGATCTGGCCCGTCGTCTGGCGTCATTACGCCAGGACCTTCTCTTGAGAACGAAGTCCGGCATCTCCCAAGCCAGTGCGACCCTGGAGCGAGCCGTGACGGACCTCCACCGGGCACTGCCAGATATCGCCGCCCGCCGCCAGCGGGTGGACGATATCTCCAGAAACCTACTTCCAAGTTTCGTTAATCTCTTGAAACTCAAAGGAGAGCGTCTCCGGGCGCTGTCCCTGCAGTTGGAATCCCTCAGTCCTCTTCAAACCCTGCATCGTGGCTACGCCATCGTTCGCCGGTCACGTGACGGCCAGGTCGTTAGCCTGGTTTCCCAGGTTTCGCCGGGTGAAGCCATTCAAGTCCAGGTAAGCGACGGCGCCTTCGGGAGCCGTGTCTCAGGCCGGGCCAGCGGGCGCCGGGTGGCGCCTCCGGGCGGCGCCACCGGCCATGGCGTACAAAGCCTGTTACCCTTATAATCTTCCTATGTCCGCTCCTTTCTTTGAAGAAAGCTTCCAGCGCCTGGAGCAGTTAGTGCAGACGTTACAGCAGGGCGGATTGACGCTTGAGGAGAGCCTGGCGCTCTTCGAGGAGGGAATGAAGCTGGCCCGCTTGTGTGGCAAGCAGCTTTCAGCCGCTGAGCTAAAGGTTACTCAATTGCGGTCGGAATTTTTCGAAGATTTACCTGCTACCCAGGATTGCCCACCGGATTCCCTCCCTTAGTTTGCCATGCTTAGGACTGATTTGCATGTTCACACCTATTCCTCTCGGGACAGCGCCATGCTTCCTCGAGAGATAGTCTCCGCCTGCCTCGAGACCGGAGTCAACTGCCTTGCCATCACCGATCACAACAGGATCGCCGCTGCGATGGAAGTGGCTGCCATGGCCCCGTTTCAGGTGATAATTGGGGAGGAGATTCGGACTACAGAAGGTGAAATAACCGGGCTGTTCCTGGAGGAAGAGATACCTCGGGACCTGACGCCGGAAGAGACCATCGCCCGCATCCGCGGCCAGGGAGGCCTGGTCATGGCGCCCCATCCCTGCGACCGGATCCGGCGCTCTACTATCCTCGCCGGTACGCTCACACGTATTCTTCCCCAGATTGACATAATCGAGGCATTCAATGCCCGTGTTCTGCTGCCGGTCCACAACTCTTTGGCACGACGCCTGGCCGCCGAGCACGGCCTGGCGGCCTCGTCCGGCAGCGATGCGCACACCCCTGGAGAACTGGGTCACGCTTACGTCGAGATGCCGGAATTCAAAGGGCGGGATGAATTCCTGGCGGCCCTGGCCCTTGGAAGGGTAAGAGGGCATCTCACATTGCCGCTGGTACATTTCATTACCACCTGGGTCAAATGGAAGAAACGACGATCGTCAAAGTTAAAGAACGCATGATATTGTTTGAAATGGCATATGTCAGATGTAACTACTCAGCCACTAAGACACCAAGGCACAAAGAAAGTTATGGAATATAAGCCTCTTTCAGAGCGTGAAGAAGAGATAGCAAAGGCCATTGTCGAATTCGTGTCTTTGTGACTTTGTGGCTGAGTAGTTACTGTCAGATTTGATATAAAAGTGGCAGCATTTAATGTGCCAGCAGATAATGTTGACAAAGCAATCTGGCCTCTGCTAAACTTCTAGCCGTGGCTAACCCAGCAAGCGATTTAAGAGCATATTGCGGTTTAGGGAAGAGGGGATGAAGTACTGTCCAGAATGTGCGGGAAGCTTCGCCGATGAGATGGTACACGGCAAACTGCGGGCGGTTTGTAAGGCGTGTGGCTTCGTTTTTTACCAGGGGCCGAAGTTAGCGGCAGGTGTATTAATAGAAGACAAGGGAAGGGTACTACTTCACAGAAGAGATGTGGGTCCGCGGGAGGGCACTTGGACCTTTCCTTCCGGCTACGTTGATCTGGGTGAAAGTCCCGCAGAAGCTGCCCTTAGGGAAGCCAGGGAAGAGACTGCCCTGGAGGTGGTCTTGGACCAGTTGGTGGGCGTTTACAACAATCCTAGCCATTCAGTTTCCCTGGTGATGTACGCCGCCCATCTAACTGAGAACGCCAGCCCATCGTCCGACAACGACCGCGTTGCTCTCTTCCCATTAGAAAGCTTGCCTGAGCTATCCTTCGAACATGATCGCCAGATTCTGGAAGACTGGCGCAGGCAGGCGGCGGCAGGCAAAACAGTTAACTAGCAGCCTGCCATTATGGCTGTATATTGCTCTCTCGAAAGGAGGTTGGTAAAATGCCCGATTATGCAGTGGTGGGGAAGGGGCTCCCCAAGCTAGACGCTTCTGGGAAAGCCATTGGGCAATCCCGGTACATTGCGGATATGTCCTTTCCCAATATGCTGCATGGAAAGGTACTTAGAAGTCCTTATGCCCATGCCAGAATATTGAATATTGATACCTCGCGTGCTAAGGCGCTTAGGGGAGTCAAAGCCGTAATTACCGGAAAGGACATACTTCCGGTGAAGTTTGGGATCGTGCCTTTTGCAGCCGACCAGCACGCGCTTTGCATCAACAAGGTACGGCACCCCGGTGACAGCGTGGCAGCGGTGGCTGCTATTGACGAGGACCTGGCAGAGGAGGCATTGAGCCTCATTAGAGTGGACTATGAGATTTTACCAGCGGTCTTC
>JAUYDP010000046.1 GCA_030691805.1 Dehalococcoidia bacterium
AAGCATGTGCGGAGCTTCGTCCGCAAGCTGGCCAGGAGGGCCAGTTGAAGATCGCCCTGGTCTCGCCCTATGACTTCCCCTACCCTGGAGGGGTTACAGCCCATATCTCCCATCTGGAGGAGCACTTCACCAGGTGGGGCCACCGGGTCAAGATCCTGGCCCCCTCCTCCGGCGACCGACAGGAACTGGCTAAAAAGGGGGTCATCGTCGTTGGGAAGCCGGTTTCCATCCCTGCCAATGGCTCCATCGCCCGTATTACCCTCTCTTTGCGCCTGGCCGGGCAGGTCAAGGCTATCCTTCAGGAAGAGCGGTTCGATGTGGTGCATTTCCACGAGCCCTTGCTCCCGGCTCTGCCGCTTCAAGTGCTGCGTTTCTCTGATGCCGTTAACATAGGAACGTTTCACACCTACCGGGGCAAACACCTGGCCTATCACTACGGCAAGCGGCTCTTGAAGAGATGGTTCAGGAGACTGGACGGCAAGATCGCTGTCTCCAAACCAGCCATGGAGTTCGTTAGCCAGTACTTCCCTGGCTATTATAATATCATCCCCAATGGTATTGATTTCGAGCATTTCTCCGGCGCTTGCGCGCCCCTTCCGGAGTTCGATGATGGCATGCTCAACTTCCTCTTTGTGGGACGCATGGAGAAACGAAAGGGGGTGCGATACCTCCTGGAGGCCTTCCAGATAGTAAAAGACCATCTGCCGGCGAGCCGGCTTATCATCGCTGGACCGGCCTCCAAAGGGGCTGAGAGGTACAAGGAATGGGTGAGCCACAAGGGTCTGGCCGACGTGGTCTTCACCGGCCAGCTCAGCCATGAGGACCTGCCACGCTACTACCGCAGCGCCCACATATTTTGCTCCCCGGCGACGGGGTCGGAAAGCTTCGGGATCGTCTTGCTGGAGGCCATGGCCGCCGGTAGGCCAATCATTGCAACGGATATCGAGGGATACCGCCGCCTGATCGAGCCGGGCCAGGAGGGACTCCTCGTGCCGCCCAAGGACAAGAACGCGTTAGCCCACGCCATGCTGCAACTAGCGAGCAACCCCCGACTGCGGGCCAGCATGGGCGAAGCGGGTCCGTGTAAGGCCAGGCAATACACTTGGACCACTGTGGCAGGCCGTGTACTCTCCTATTATCAACGCCTCTTGAGCGAGAGGTATCCCCGCACCTTTCCCCTGGAATCAAGGCTAATACCGGCAGAAGGAACAAGCCAGTGTTAAGTAAACTCTTCAAGGCCCGCGTCAGCAAGCTATTGGAAGTCCCGATAAGGCTCCTGGCCCGTCGTGGTATCAGCCCCAACGCTCTCACTATAGTAGGGTTCCTGCTAAACGTTCTAGTGGGGGTGGTCCTGGCCATGGGTTGGACGGTTGCTGGCGGTCTTCTCGTCCTGTTTGCCGGCATCTTCGATATGATAGACGGCGCCATGGCTCGCTTGACCGGGCAGGCCAGCCGCTTCGGGGCACTCCTGGACTCGGTGGTGGACCGCTTCTCTGAAGCGGCCATCCTGGCAGGCCTGCTCTGGCTCTATCTTGCCCAGCAAAAGAGCCTTGAGGTACTGCTTACCGTCGCCGTCCTTCTGGGGTCACTCATGGTCAGCTACGTGAGGGCCAGGGCCGAGGGGCTGGGACTGGACTGCGAGGTGGGCGCCGTGGCACGGCCGGAACGGGTGGCCATCCTGGCCTTGGGACTTTTATTCTCTCAGATGGCGCCGGTGCTGGCGCTTCTAGCCATCCTGACGCATCGTACGGTGGCGCAGCGGGTCTGGCACGTCTGGCGAAGGACCGGCCTTGTAGATGCGAGGCATGCCTCGCCCCTACAGGTCCAACCGGAAAACGAAAAGGCCAGGGAAACGCCCCTCGAAAAGCAGGGGCCTCAGAAGCACCCGCCGGTGCGAGAGATGGTGAGCGAGAAGCGCACCTAACCATCAGATAGACCAATCACCTAACTACGTAAAGCCCTAATAACCTAACCCGGCGTAGTCGGAACCAAAACGCTGGTCGCGGTTGAGCGAAAGTTCATGCGCGGTCCGCGCAGGATTTCAGTCGTAAGGCACTAATTACATAATCAACGGCGGGGGGAGACTATTCCTTGCTTGCATAAATCGGCGTGCTAATCGAGATTCTTCGCTGCGCTCAGAATGACATTTCTCACCGCTCAGAATGACATTTCTCACCGTGTCACCCTGAGCGTAGCGAAGGGTCTCAACCTGCTTTTAAAAGGACGTGAACTTCTGCAACTAAGCACTAGCTTGGAAGACGGGCTGGGAACAATTTCCTGGCGAGAACTTCTTTCGACTGTGCCTCAAGAGGCCATGGTCATAGGGAAGGACTATACTGTTCTCCACGCCAATTCCCACATGGCCGAGCGACTGGGGATGCCCCTCTCCCAGATTACCGGCAAGCCTTGCTACGAGCTCCTCCACAACGCCAAAACACCTTGCCACGAGAGGCGCGTAACTTGCCCGGTGAGACAGGTAATGGAGACCGGCAAGCCCTTCACTTCGGTCCTACGCCAGACGGTGGCTGGTGGCTACCGCCGTTATATTGAGGTAAAGGCCCTTCCGCTTAGAGACTCCGCAGGCAAGGAGGTCTCGGCGCTTTATCTAGTGCAGGAGATTGGCCTTGCAGAAAGGCACCAGCGGATCTTCGACACCATGGAGGTGGGCGTGGTGGTGGCCAGCCCCAGTGGACGCCTGGTAGAAGTGAATCCTGCCGCCTGCCGTATGCTAGGCTATAGCAAAGAAGAGATGGCCAACAAGTCCGTACCCGATTTCATACCCTTGGAGACGGCCTTAGCTTTACGGGACGCCCCCACCAGAGATACCCCTTATCTCGAGATCGAGATACCCCGGAAGGACGGCTCACTTCTGCCCTCAGAACTGGCCGTCAGCCGTCTTGTCATGGGACCCGTGATCTACCTTGTCGCTTTCATACGAGACACCACCAAGAGGAAAGAAGCGGGAAAGGCACTTGCCCTACATTCCGAAGCCCTGGCCCGGTCGGAAGCCCGGTACCGGGCGCTCTTCGAAAACGCCGGCGACGCCCTGGTGGTTGTCGAGGATGATACTACCATCTCCATGGTGAACCGCCGGTTTGAGGAGATGACCGGTTACCGAAAAGAAGAGGTTGAGGGCAAGGCCTCATTTCTGGAGTTTGTCCCCAGCGAATTCAGGACGGCGACGACGAAGAGACACCGGCAACGCCGGCAATCTGGCGATGGGACACTACCGCTTTACCGAATCTGGGGGACGGTCAAAGATGGAACGAAAAAGTTAACCGAGGTTAGCGGGGCGCTGATCCCGGGAACCAGCCGTACATTGATTGCCCTACGCGACATAACCGAAGGCCATCTGATGCAGGAAGAGCTCCTGCGAAGGAACATGGAGCTGGAAGCCATGCACACGGTTTCCGATCTCGTTAGCGCCTCCAAAGACCTGTCCGTTACCCTACAGTTAGTCCTGGACAAGGTGTTGGAGATAACCGGCCAGCTATCGGGATTTATATTTTTGTCGGAAGAAGAGCAGGGAAAGCTGTTCATTCGGGCCTCCAGCAGAACATCAGAAAGGCTTCTGCAAGGATTGCAGGGCATGAGCATCGGCGAGGGCATCACCGGCGGCGTTGCCCAGACAGGTGAAGCCCAGTTCATCGCAGACCTGAGCCAGGACCCCAGGCTTACCAGGCCTATAGTCCTGGAAGAGGGCATAAGATCCCTGGCCTGCGTCCCGTTGGTCTCCGGGGGAAGAATCCTTGGAGCGTTGAGTCTGGGAGGGAGGGAAGTCCGGGAATTCCCACCAGGGGAGCGCCACCTTCTAGTCTCAATTGGAAACGAGATTGGCATCGCCCTGGAACGGGCCCAGTTGTTGCAAAGGGCGCAGGACCGTGCCAGCGAACTGGAGAGCCTCATATCCGTGGCCCGGGAAATGGCATCGAGCCTGGAGTTACAGGAGGTTCTGAACCGCACCCTGGCCATCATGTGCCGAGAGGTTGGAGCTGAGCGCGGCGTAATATCCGTATTTAACGAAGAAAGCGGGGAACTAACGTCCAGGGCTTTTTGGAGGAGCACCGACGATGTGCCGCCAGCGCAACGAAGGACCTGGAAGCTAGGGGAAGCTATAACCGGCCTGGTAGCGCAACAGCGCAAGGCTCTGTTCTGCGACGATATGTCCACGGACCCCCGCACCAAAGACCGCCCGTCAACGTTGGGAGGATTCCGGTCCGTACTTTCAGTGCCACTAGAAGCACAGGAAAAGCTGCTAGGCGTAGTCACAATTATGGACAGAAAAAAAGGCGCCTTTACCCAGGCCCATCTTCGGCTTCTGACGGCCTACGCCGCCGAAGCCTCTATCTCCCTGGAGAACGCCCTGCTTCACGAAGAGGTCAAGCACCAGGCCTCCACTGACGAGCTGACCCAACTGGCCAACAGGCGTTTCTTCTACCAGCGACTAGATGATGAGATGAAGCGGGCGCGACGGTACCGTCACCCGCTGTCCCTTATGTTCATAGACCTGGATGAGCTCAAGGTGG
>JAUYDP010000085.1 GCA_030691805.1 Dehalococcoidia bacterium
GCAGGCGAGATATACGTGGCAGATGGTCCTCCTCTGGAATACCCGCTCATCCGGTGGGAATCAGGTACACCTACAAAGATAATCCATCCTCGAATTAGTGGAGTCGAGGTGCCCTATGCGAGCGCGCGGGGCTAGCGAAACAGGCCGATCCCACGTCCGCGCCCTGCTTTCCTGGGAACGCCACCAGACTAATGTTATAATTCATCTTGTGGAAAATGACCTGTGAAGACGCTTGACGAGAAGGCGCGGCTTCTTTTGTTCGATGGCAACGCCCTGGTCCACAGGGCACACCATGCTCTGCCACCCCTTACGCTCTCCACCACGGGGGAAGTGATCAGCGCCGTTTTTGGCTTCGCCAGCATGTTGCTCAAGGCCATCAACGAGTTGAAACCAACGCACGTAGCCGTGGCCTTCGACCGGCCGGAACCGACCTTCCGCCACAAAGACTATCTGCCCTACAAAGCCCACCGGCCAGCCATCGCCCCGGAGCTTATCCCCCAGTTCGGCAAGGTGCGGGAGCTACTTGAAGTTTTCCGGATTCCCGCTTTCGATAAAGAGGGCCTGGAGGCAGACGATATCCTGGGGACACTCAGCCTACAGGCCCAGGCCCAGGGGATAGAAACGGTCATCGTGACCGGGGATACCGACGCCATGCAGTTGGTCGGGACGGGGGTAAGCCTTCTCACTTCCCGTAAGGGCTTCGCCGACACCGTTATCTACGACGAGGAGAAGGTGAGGGAGCGCTATAGACTGGAGCCTTCCCAGATAGCTGACTTGAAGGGCCTGGTAGGGGACACATCCGACAATATCCCCGGGGTAACGGGCATTGGTGAGAAGACGGCGACCCGTCTTCTTCAGGAGTACGGAACCGTAGAGGGGATATACGAGCATATAGAAGACGTTTTGCCCCCCAAGGTGCGGGAGATTCTCGAGCGGAATGAGGACGTAGCGCGCCTCTGCAAGCGCCTGGCCACTATTGTCCGGAACGCTCCGGTTAACCTTGATCTAGAAGCCTGCCACTTTGCCTGGTATGACCGGAGCCGGGCGGTCCAGTTGTTCCGGGAATGGGAGTTCAGGAGCCTGCTTTCCAAGCTGCCCCAGGCGCCAGTGCCAGCCAAAGGGCCCGAGCAGCTCAGCTTCTTCAAAAAGGACCGAGAGCCGGAAGAGGCGCTGGTGGTTGTTGGGCCGCGGGACTACCGCACCATCACGAGCCTCCCGGGCCTGGAGGAGATAATTGGCCTGGTGGGCGCCGGCCCCTTGGCGGTGGACGTGGAGACCACCAGCACGGACGCTATGCGGGCCGACCTGGTAGGAATCTCCCTAGCAGCAAGGGCGTCCCTTGCCTGGTACATCCCCGTGGGGCACCTGGGCGCCTCACTTGATGAGCAGGTCCCCTTACAGGAGGCCCTGCGTGTACTGAGGCCACTCCTGGAAGACCCGGAACTGCCTAAGGTATGCCACAACGCCAAGTACGACCTGGAGGTCCTGGCCCGGTATGACGTCCCGGTACGCAACGTGGCCTTCGATACCATGATCGCCGCCTACCTCCTGAACGAGAAGGCGCTGGGGCTCAAGGACCTGGCCTTCAGCAGGTTGGGAGTCGAGATGCAGCCAATCAAAGCGCTTCTGGGAACTGGCCGGAGCCAGACTACTATGGCTCAGGTACCTATCCAGACGGCGTCCAGCTATTCCTGCGCCGATGCGGACATGACCTGGAGGCTCCAGGCTATCTTCGAGAAGGACCTGCGAAAGCGGGGCCTCTGGCAGCTATTTACCCAGGTGGAGATGCCCGTCTTACCCGTACTTATGGACATGGAGATGCAAGGCGTTAACCTGGATGTAGCCTTCCTGGGGAAAATGTCGGTCGTTTTTGCCGAGCAGCTTAAGGCCCTGGAGATGCAGATATACGAAGCAGTCGGCCATCAATTCAACATCAACTCACCGCAGCAGCTTAGCGGAGTGCTGTTCAACGAGCTCAAGCTGACCCACCAGAAGCGCACCAAGACAGGGTATTCAACCGACGCAAGCGTCCTGGAAGACCTTCGGGGGCTTCATCCGGTTATCGAACTGCTGTTGGAGTTCCGCCAGGTTTCCAAGCTCAAGTCAACATATGTTGACGCCCTGCCGGCGCTTATCAATCCTCGGACGGGCAGAGTACATACCAGTTTTAATCAAACGGCTACGGCCACGGGGCGGCTATCGAGCAGCGATCCCAACCTTCAGAACATCCCTATCCGCACAGAGCTTGGGAGGCAGGTCAGGCGGGCCTTTGTTGCGCCCGACGGAGATAAAGCATGCCTGCTGCTCTCGGCCGACTACTCGCAAATCGAGGTGCGAATCCTGGCCCATATGTCCCAGGACCCAACCCTCCTGGACGCCTTTGCCAACGAGGAGGATGTCCATGCCTCCACGGCGGCCCAGGTGTTCGGAGTTCAGAGGCAGAGTGTGACGCCGGATATGCGACGGGTGGCCAAGACCATTAATTTTGGAGTCATCTACGGTATCAGTGAATTCGGGCTGGCCCAGAGGACGGACCTTTCCCGTAAGGATGCAGCGGAGTTTATCTCCGCCTACTTTCGGCGGTATGCAATGGTCAGGGAATATATGGAGTCAACCAAGCAGCAGGCGCGCCAAGAGGGTTATGTGCAAACCCTCCTGGGCAGAAGGCGGTATATTCCGGAGATAGACTCTCCTAACGGCCAGGTGCGTAGCGCCGCGGAGCGTATGGCCATAAATATGCCGGTCCAGGGAACGGCGGCGGATATCACCAAGCTGGCCATGATCCTGGTCCAGAGGGAGCTGGAAAAGGGTGGCTGGCGGACGAAGATGGTCCTCCAGGTCCATGACGAGCTGGTCTTCGAGACGCCCGAGGAAGAGGCCGAAGCAGTGTCCGGCATGATCAAGCAGAAGATGGAGAGTGCCCTGGCCTTATCGGTGCCCCTGAAGGTGGACGTAAAGATGGGGAAGAACTGGGGGGATCTGAGCTGATGCCGGAGCTTCCAGAAGTTGAAACTATCGTGGGCGACCTGGCTCCCCAGGTGGAAGGGCGGGTTTTCCAGGAGGGAACTGTGTACTGGGCCGGGGCGTTGGAGGAACCGGGTCCGGATGAACTGGTCCGGGAACTGGTGGGGCAGAGGATTGAAAGCCTGTCCAGGAGAGGGAAGTATATCCTCTTTGAACTTGGCTCTGGCCAAGCCCTCATAATCCATCTAGGAATGACCGGTCGGCTCTACATCTCCCAGCC
>JAUYDP010000111.1 GCA_030691805.1 Dehalococcoidia bacterium
GGGAGCCGAGAGGGTAATAGCCGTGGACGTAGGGCGATCCATCCCCCGGGCGCCACTGGCGCTGCTTGGTAGCTTCCTTAAGCCTATTCGCGCTTTGAGGGAGGCCGGGAGCCTGCTGGAGCTCATGGGCGGGGCCTTGCCGAAACTATCCACTAACCCCCCCCGACCTCCTTCTGGTTCCTGACCTGAAGGGGATAGGCCCTAATTCCATCAGAGGGGCCAGCATCAAGCGGGCCATCGCCCTGGGGGAAGCGTGCGCCCGCGCCGCTTTACCGGCCATTCATCGTGTCGCTCGCGTGGCGGCGACTAGGTCTTAATTGGGTAACCAGCGACCCAATCGCCAAATCACGGTATCACGCCTGGGGTGTTATAATACCCCAGGGTAGATTCAATCTTGTTGTTGGACTGGTATGTCTTTTTAAGCCAGCTTAGCGCCGTCCTGAACGGGCCATTGGGGTCATTGAGCGGAGAGGCGGGCCTGCCGGTAGTTAGCGCTTTCCTGCTGGGAATGGTAGGGGCGGTGAGTCCCTGCCAGCTCTCGGCCAATCTGGCGACCATAGCCTATCTCTCCCGCCAGGGGCGGGACCTGGACCGGGCGGTGGCGGGCATTGGCGCTTACCTGGCGGGCAAGGTTATTATTTATTCCACCCTGGGCCTGGTAGCGCTGCTCTTCGGCCTGACCGTGGTGTCTTCCGCCTCGGTGCCCTTCTTCGCGATAGCCCGAAAGGCCATGGGGCCTTCTCTGCTTTTGGCCGGCATCCTGATGCTGGGTATGGTGCGGCTCCCCGTTTCCTTCGGGGATGGACTTAGCCGGAGACTCACCAGGAAGGCCGGAAAGAGCGGGTCCAGGGGCGCGTTTTTTTTGGGCATGGGCTTCTCCCTGGCCTTTTGCCCAACCCTGTTTGTGCTTTTCTTCGGACTACTGCTTCCCATGAGCATGAGGTCCGCCGGTGGAATCACCTTCCCAGGCTTCTTCGCCCTGGGCACGGCTATGCCTTTAGTGATTCTGGCGCCTCTGGTATCCCTGGGTATTCTGGGCGGCCAGGGCCTGGCAGGTAAGGCCCACAGGGTGGACCGCGCTCTTCGCCTTGCTATGGGGGCAATATTTATCCTGCTGGGCCTTAACGAGACGCTCATCTACTGGTTTTCCTGAATGAACGAATTGCCTGGAATGCTGCTTCTGCCCTTTGTAGGAGGCATTATCTCGTTCCTTTCACCTTGCGTCCTGCCCCTGGTTCCGGCCTATCTATCCTTCGTCTCCGGCCTGAGCGCGGAGGAGGTCCTGATACAGAGAAAGAGGGGGCAGACAGAGCGCATGGTGGTCTCCATCTGCCTCTTTATATTAGGCTTTAGCATCGTCTTCGTGCTGTTGGGCGCCTCCGCCTCCCTGGCTGGTGGTTTCCTCCTGGAAAATAGGGCGGTCCTATCCAGGGTCTCAGGCGTTATGATCATCCTTATGGGCCTCTTCTTCATGGGTGTTCTGCGCATACCGTGGCTGCACATCGAGAGGCGCCCATTCCTGTCCAACAGCGTCGAGAGCCCAACGGGCGCAATGGGCGTCATTCTCGTGGGTATGGCCTTTGGCTTTGGCTGGACCCCCTGCATCGGTCCCATACTCTCTTCCATCCTGCTTTACGCCAGCGCCACCAGCACAATTGGGCTGGGAATGGCGCTGCTAGCGGCCTACGCGATAGGGTTGGGGGTGCCTTTCCTGGTATCGGGGTTGGTCTTGAACAGGGCTATGGGCGCGTTCGGGTGGATGAAGCGCAACAGTAGATGGATCAATCTGGTAGGCGGGCTGCTTCTGATTGGGATGGGGGTCCTGCTTCTTTCGAACCAGGTGTCCTACGTAAGCCGTTTCTTCCAGCAGGTATTTCAGGGGCTTGGCCTGGGGTTTCTCTCAACAATCTAGTGCTTGGTTGCAGAAATCCGCGTTACTTTCGAAGGCCCTGAGACCCTTCGCTCTGCTCAGGGTGACATGATGCAGAATGTCATTCTGAGCGCCAGCGAAGAATCTCGATTGTTACGGCTTTTGATGCAACTAAGTACTAGATCGCGTTCCGGATAGCCCGCCCTATTCAGATAATATTCTTCCGGATAGCCGGCCCTTTCCAGGGCCGGTGTCTGGGTGGGGCTTGAAAGCCCTGCCTATCCGGTGGCGTCCTCGTGTTGCTTTTCCGGTAGGTCTTCAATAGGAGGAAATTGGGCCTGACGGCCTTCAGTCATGGCGAAGTCCCACCCAATATCCTTGCTCTTGGCGCGGTAGACGGCTTCGTCGGCCAGGCGCAGCAGGTCCACGTCGTAGCTGCCATCCAGGGGCGCCCAGGCGATGCCAATGCTCATTCCCAATGGGATCGTGCCTCCCGTAACTAGCGGGCAAGGGGGAGCCTCCCGAAGCAGCCTCTCCGCCAAGCTGGCAGCTTCCTCCCGGCTGGACACGGGCAGGAGGACCACGAACTCATCCCCGCCCAGACGGGCGGCGACGTCTGTGTCACGGATAACCCTGGTTATATGGGCCGCCAGGTGGCGCAGTAGGTTGTCTCCCTGGATATGGCCGTAGCGGTCGTTTACCACCTTGAGCTCATCCAGGTCTATGAACATAAGGGACAGCGGGTGACGGTACCGTCGCGCCCGCTTCATCTCATCATCTAGTCGCTGGTAGAAGAAACGCCTGTTGGCCAGTTGGGTCAGCTCGTCAGTGGAGGCCTGCCGCTTGACCTCTTCGTGAAGCAGGGCGTTCTCCAGGGCCATGGATGCCTCGGCGGCATAGGCCGATAGCAGGCGGAGATGCGCCTCGTTGAAGGCGGCTTTCTCCTTGGCTCCCAATACGACCACGCCCAGCAGCTTATCTTTTGCCTTCAAGGGGACGGCTGCTCCGGAGGGGTAGCCCAGGGCCGGGCTCTGGCTGCCCTGGATTCGCGTGTCTGTCGCTATATCGTCGCACACGATAGGCTGCTGGTGCTGCGCAACCCACCCTGCAAGCCCTTCGCCCATCCTCCAGACCCTGTCCTGGGCAGGGATTCTCACTCCA
>JAUYDP010000223.1 GCA_030691805.1 Dehalococcoidia bacterium
GCTTATTCTCAGAGCTTTACAAGAGCGACCTCATCATTGGTTTTGGGCATTGTGGATTCTCACAGGTGAATCGCCCATACCTGAGAATGCAGATGGCAATGTTCCCCTAATGACTCAAGCCTGGCTTGAGTGGGGCAGCCGTAAGGGTTACTTAGATTGAGCCGTGACAAATACGTTCTTGCACCAACGTTTCCCGGCTTTAGGCCAATTCAGGATAACTAGCCCGGCAACAAGTGATTACAATTGTATAGCTTGGGCAGCAGCCGACACCGGACGATGGTGGTGGCCCAACCCGTTCAGTTATTGGCCCAAGGAAGCTCCTAACCAAGTTACTTTGAGTGCCTTCCATGCAGCGTTCCGTTCCCAGGGATACGAAGTCTGCGAAGACTCATCCGTGGAAGAAGGCTATGAGAAGGTGGCGCTTTATACACTGGACGGCGAGCCAAAACACGCCGCACGGCAATTTCCAAATGGTCGGTGGACTAGCAAGTTAGGACCTTGGAAAGACATCGAGCATGAAACCCCTGAAAGCCTTGAAGGACCGGAGTACGGTATGCTTGCGGTGATAATGAGGCGTTTGAAGATCATAACTACGTCTCAATAGACCCAGACTCCGAAGCTGAGTATCGGAAGACACGATCCCGGATATTCCACCCAAAGCCTAGAAGTCCAATCTGTCTATCCAGCCTATCATTGCCAGCGAACTTCATCATCTCCCGCCACACCATCTCCCTCGAACCGTGACAATCTTCTCATCATGCTATGATGTAGCCATCCACCACCACGGTTGGCACCTAAACCAAAGTTCCCCTGACTTTTTACGTTTGATTAGCTTTGGAAAAAGTGCATCGGTGTAGACAGGAAAAAGCTTGACACCGCCGGTCCTCCGCGCTATGATCCTGATGCCTCAAACGTGCGGACCGGAGCCATGTAGCCAGAAATCGCGCATTTGGCTGCAAAGCTGATCGGCTATTTCTCCTACGTGATTTTTTGCCACCCCCGGGGGAACTTTGGCCTAAAGGACCGCCCATGAAGCGTTTTGCCCTAGGGCTCGCAATACCGGTGTTGCTTTCTGGTTGCACCAGGTCTGTGGTTCTAACCCCAACCACCTCGAACCCTGCACAGACAGCAGAAATCCTGGATGGCGAGATTCCCTTGCGCCAACGACGGTTGGTGCAGGCATAGATCGAAATCCACAGGGATGAGTTGATGGCCGATTGGGCTCTTGCAGTCGAGGGAAACAGCCCATTCAAGATTGAGCCATTAAGGTAGGAGGCAAGAATGATTCCAGACGTGATTGATTTTGAAATCTTGTCTGATTACCGAATAAAGGTAAGGCTATCAAATGGTAATACCGGGGTCTTTGATGTGAAACCATATCTCGACAAAGGAATCTTCACGGAATTAAAGGATTACAGCTATTTCCAAAGAGCCAGGATCGAATTCGGAACAATTACTTGGCCGAACGAACAGGATTTCAGCCCGGAAACTATAGAGAGAAAGATGGAGTTGAGCTAAGGCGGCCTCGGCCACTATTACCGCGCTCGGAACGCCAAAAGGCAAAGACGTACCGTACATTGCCGCCACCTAACGAATCAGCCGCACCTCTATCCCCAGGCGAATATCCGCCCATCGGCGGTCTGCCGTCAGCGCCGGAGACCCTAGCCGTCGCGCCAGGGCTAGGCAGGCGCGGTCCCCCAGGGATAGCCCGGCGGAACGCGTCGCCCGGTACAGTTCCGCCGCCGCCTCCGCGTCCTCGACCGTGAAGGGCACGATATCCAGACCCACCTCCACCAGGTCAGCCCGGAGCGGGGCCACGGATAGGTCACGTTCGATGCTCTTTTGAGCCACCTCGGACCAGTTTACGCTGGAAATAGCCGCTGTGCTTAGGACCTGCTTCACGACGTCGGCGCCCGTTTCTCTGTGTAGTAAAGCCAGTAGCGCCGAGGCGTCCAACACCACCGGGGCGATGTCCATCATTCCTTCTCCTCCTGCTCCACCTCGGCCCTGCGCTCCGCCAGCAACTCCTCCACCAGGCTCACGTCGCCGGGGACGGCATCGAACCAGCCCTCTATCCTGGCCAGCGCCGTCTCGCGCCTCTCCAGCACGAGACTCTCCCCCTGCACCCGAAGCAGCAAAGTATCCCCAGGCTTGAACCCCAAACGTCTACGTATGGCGGAAGGGATTACCAGGCGACCCTGGACTCCTACTCGGACACCCGCATCTATTGTCTGTGCCACTATTTCCTCCTTGTGCCACAATCGCCATTATCATGGCACGTCCTGCGTCGGTAGTCAAGGTGCAAATGGGGATCTAGCCCCACACCCCACCTCCATGAAAAGTTGCCAGTCAGACAACCACGTTATAAACAACGACAAGTAGAAGTGTGGGGCAAGGACGGTAAGAACGGCGGGCGCAACGAGCCAAAGGGCTGGATCGTGCAAGTGTGGAGCCGCCTGAGGGACTCGAACCCGCAACCTGCCACTTACGAAGCGGCTGCTCTACCATTGAGCTAAGGCGGCGCTAACTTAGTTTATTATCGCCGAGCCTGGAGCAGAAGGCAACCTGAGGGATAAAATTGAGCGTACGACCTATTGGTGGGATTCCGCAGCGCTCAGCTCCGGCAGAAGCTGGTCTGTTCCGCCCAACTGCCACTGCATCATATGGCAATAGGTATCAATGGTCCGGAGCGTCCGTTCCAGGGTAGGGATGTCCGTGCCTGCCTGGAGCCTGCGAGCTATCTGCCTTATCTGGGCCAGCCCGTCCAGTATCTCTTGATGTTCCATGAAGTCCCCCATGCGCGATCTCGGACCGAATTATAGCAATGCTCTGTAGGAGTATCAATGTCAATGTTGTAATCGCTCGACTGGACAACTGGCACACCTTTCTCAGATAATAGATATATCAAAAAGGAGGGACTTAACATGGCTAAGATCAAGACCTTCACTACGGAGCTAAAGATATTCCAAACAACTAAGGAGCTTCAAGCGTTAGATAAGGCGGTAAACGATTTCATCGCCGGCAACAACGTTGCCAAAGTGGTATCCGTAAGTGACACCGTAACCAGCGACCAGACTGGTGCGACCATCGGACTGATACGGGTGCTGGCGTACGAAGAGGTGAAATAAGCTGGGGTGAGCGGAGGGATTCGAACCCTCGGTCTCCAGGGCCACAACCTGGCGCCTTAACCGCTAGGCGACGCCCACCATGTGGAACTTCAGCAGAGTAATATTACCGCAAACTGGCCCACTTCTCAAGTCGTGTGAAAAGGTCACAGAGACCCGTTGCGCCGGTTGCGGGCGGGGACTGCCCCCTGCCTATGGGCGAGCCTGCGACCTGAAGTATAACCTAGCCCCAGGGGTCCCTGCCTACGCCGGGGTCCCGGAGGCGCCCATCTGCCCGCCATAATGGCGAAGGACAAAGACGCCTATGCCCAGGACGAAAACGCCCACAAATACTATAACCTGGGCAATGCCGAAGATGTCCGCCAGTCCCCCCACAAAGAGGATCGGGAAGATAGAGGCGACGTTCCCCAGGGTTAGCTGGGTGGCGAATATCTTTCCCCGTAAAGAAGCCGGGCTGTGCTCTTGGAGGATGGTCTGGGCCGGTATGGTGATAAAGGCGAACGACAGGCCCATGAACAAGGCTAAAACGATGACCGTGCCGAGGAGCCACTGGACCACCGCCCACTCAGGAAGCCCGGAGGCCAGGTAGCGGCCAATCCAGTTGGTCGAGCCAAACGCAATCAGGCTTATCCCGAAGCCCAACAAGCCCAGGTTCACGAGGCGGAAAATGGGAATCCTTCGGTGCAAACGCTGGGTTAGAAGCGCTCCCAGGCCGACCCCAATTCCGGCCGGCGCCAGGATGTAGACCGCGTCATCAGCCCGGATGCCCAGTATACGCTTCACAAAGGGAGCGGAGACTACGCTGAGCACCAGGATCAGGGTCGTGGCGGTTGTCATGTTCAGCATGGCGAAGCTGATGATGGGCTTGCTACGTATGTGTTGCCACCCTTCCTTCAGTTCCTCCCAAATCCCTAGCATCAGGCCCCGGCCATCCTCGCCGGTGACTGGGGCCCGGTCTCTGGGAAGAAGCGATACCAGCACCGTCGCCACAACATAGGCGACTGCCAGGCCAACCAGTGTCCAGTAGGTATCGAAGACCTTCACTAACACCGGCACTGGAAAGACCAGACCGGCGAACTGGGAGGCGATGAACGTCATGTTGAAAAGTCCGTTAGCCTTCATCAGTTGGTTTTTCGGGACCAGCAGGGCGATGGTCGCCAGCTCTGCGGGAGCGAAGAATTGGCTGGCCGAAGAGAATAGCAGGTTGACCAGATATACCAGCGCCAGCGTATCGCCCGCCCCCAGGTAACCCACCACCAGAGCCGCCCTCAGCAGGTTTGCCACCACCAGGATCGTTTTTTTGCTGTGCCGGTCCACAACGACACCTGCCGCCAGGCCGAAGACCACCGAAGGGAGGATGGTCGAGAAGACCAGCAGGCTAAGGTGCGTAGTAGACCCGGTGGCCTCGGCGATCATGACCATCAGGACGAAGAAGATGCCGTTCTGGGCGGTCTGCGTTAGGGCCTGGGCTACCCAGAGCCGGACGAAGGGCCGGTTGGTCAGCAGGCCCTGCTCCCGGGCTGCCTGGACGTCTTGCATCAAGAGGGAGGGTTAGCTGTTTCGGTTTCGTCTGCCCGGGTTATAGCCCGCACCCGCCTCTCCAGGTCCCGCCGCTCTAACATCACCATGCGGCGGCACCTCAGGCAGCGGATCCCGATATCAGCGCCTATCCTGTAAACCGTCCACTCCTGGCTTCCACAAGGGTGGGGCTTCTTCAGGCGCAGGGTGTCACCTACCCTGACGTCCAGCAAATCGGGCCTTCCGGTGGCGATTGATCTCGTTGCGCAGACGCAGGGCCTCCTTGCGAGCCTTATCCGCGAAGTCCGGTCCCTGGGAGGCGTATAGCACTTGTCGGGAGGCCGCAATGATAGCCCCGGATCCCTGCTGGTCCAGCCCCTCCCGCACGGCCCAGGCCAGGTCACCTCCCTGGGCGCCAATGCCGGGTATCAAGAGGAGCATTTCCGGGCAAGTCTCCCGCACCGTTTTCAGTTCCTGGGGAAAGGTAGCTCCCACCACCAGGCCCACATTTCCTCCAGTATTCCATTCCCGCGCCCTGGCAGCCACCAACTCGTATAATGGCCGGGCATCCGGGCCGGCCGGCAGGGCCTGGAAGTCCTGCGAGCCTGGATTCGATGTCTTACAGAGGATGAAGACCCCTTTATCGCGACGGGAGATAAATGGCTCCACGGAGTCGAAGCCCAGATAAGGGTTCACGGTGACAGCATCAAAGCCGCACACGTCGAAAAGCGCCCGGGCGTAAGCCCGCGCCGTATGGCCCACATCGCCCCGCTTGGCATCTCCGATCACCGGTATGCCCTTCGGGATAGCTTCGATAGTGTGCCGGAGGACCTGAAGCCCGTCCCATCCAAGAGCCTCGAAGAAAGCCAGATTTGGCTTGTAGGCGCAGACCAGGTCCGCCGTCGCCTCGACTATGGCCCGGTTGAAGGAGACCACGTCGGTGATTGGCATCAATGCCGGGTCAGGATCGAGCCCCAAGCAAAGTAGACTGTTATTCGAAAGGCTGGCCTCACGGAAGAGATCCATAAAGGAACCCCGGCCGCCCCGGACTGGTGTGTTCATGGCGTTCGTACCCTCGGCCGCATTGTAGCATGGGGCGTGAGGGTGCGACAAGGCACATGCGACTGGGCTGAAGGATATAGCGTGGTGTTTGGCAGTGCTTTATGGTGCTTAGTTGTGCTTTATAGTGCTTTGTGGTGGTTGGTTGTGCTTTGTGGTGCTTAGTAGTGCTTTGTGATGCCTGGTTGTGCTTGATAGTGCCTGATCGTGCTTGATCGTGCTGAGTGGTACTAAAGCGTGTTTATTTGTGCCTTATTATGTTTGATTTTGACAAGATGGATATTATCCGCTGTCTCGATATTTCTGTGTAATCTGCGAAATCTGCGGATCGGTATCAGGTGCTACGTAGCAGAAGCTCCACTGTACGCTGGACCGAGCGGCGGGCCGTCTCGGGAGGCTGAGAGCTAAGGCATTCGTCTATCCTTGATGCCACCATCTGAGCAGTCACCCGATCAATGGCGGTTCGTACCGCCAGCA
>JAUYDP010000226.1 GCA_030691805.1 Dehalococcoidia bacterium
AGCCGCATTATTACAGCCGCTACTGAATGCGGCATTCACATTCTGCTATTGCCCCCAATCAGCCCCTTGTAGCGGGCTTCGGCTTTGTAGCCCATGGCTTTAGCCCGGGGCGGATCCGCCCCAACTCCAAGCTTCTTCTGGCAGCCGACGACACCCCCTGGATCCCTCCCGCATGATCCCATGCAGCCTCTTTAGACAACAACCCTTTTACTACGTTCCCACCCCAGCCGCTTCTTCCTTGACGAAGACGATATCCCCAAACTGCACGTCCACCAGTACGTTATCCCCTTCGACGAAGTCACCCTGGAGGACCCGCATAGCCAGAGGGTCCAGCACCCGCCGCTGGATGGTGCGGTTGAGGGGCCGTGCCCCATACACCGGATCGAAGCCCTCCTCGGCCAGGAATTCCTTGGCAGCATCAGAGAGCTCCAGACCTATCTTCCTCTCATCCAGACGCTTGCGCAGCCGGGCCAATTGGATTTCGATTATCTGTTTGATGTTCTCCCTGGTCAAGTGGTGGAAGATGATTACCTCGTCAATACGGTTCAGGAACTCGGGCCGGAACTGCATCCGCAGGGCCTCCCGGATACGGGCCTGGACCTGCGGGTCATCGGCCCGCCCGGCCGCCTCCTCTATAATATGACTCCCCACATTGGAGGTCATGATGATGACGGTGTTTTTGAAGCCAACTGTCCTCCCATGGCCGTCGGTCAGCCGCCCGTCCTCCAGGATCTGGAGAAGGACATTGAAGACATCCGGATGGGCCTTCTCTATCTCATCGAAGAGGACCACGGAGTAAGGCCGGCGCCTTACCGCCTCGGTCAACTGGCCGCCCTCGTCATAGCCCACATAGCCCGGCGGTGCCCCGATGAGCCGTGAGACGGTGTGCTTCTCCATATACTCGGACATATCGAGGCGTACCATCGCCTGCTCGTCGTCAAACAGGAACTCAGCCAGGGCACGGGCCAACTCCGTCTTCCCTACGCCCGTTGGCCCCATGAAGATGAAGCTGCCTATGGGCCGGTTGGGGTCCTGTAGTCCGGCCCTGGCTCGCCGCACGGCGTTAGAGACCGCAGCAATTGCTTCCTCCTGGCCTACCACCCGCCGGTGCAGACGGTCCTCCATATGGACGAGCTTCTGGACCTCCCCTTCCATCATCTTGCTCACCGGGATGCCGGTCCACTTGCCGACTACCTGGGCCACGTCCTCCTCATCCACCTCTTCCTTAAGCAGTTTGCGGGGTCCGGCCTCGGCCATCCGGGCCTCTTCCTCCCGAAGTTGGGTCTCCAACTCGACCATGCTGCCATACTTAAGCTGGGCCGCTCTCCCGTAGTCTGCCGCCCTTTCCGCCCGCTCTATTTCCAGCTTGGTCTCCTCGATCTTCTCCTTAAGCTGGCGGACTTTCTGGATTGCCCCTTTCTCGGCCTGCCACTGGGCTTTCATGCTGCGGCTGTCTTCTCTCAGGTCAGCCAGCTCTCGCTCGATACGGACCAGCCTCTCCCTTGAGGCGGTGTCCTCCTCCTTACGAAGGGCCTCACGCTCGATCTCCAACTGCATGGCCCGGCGCTCAACCTCGTCCAGCTCGGCCGGCATGCTGTCTATCTCCATCCGAAGCCGGGAGGCCGCCTCGTCCACCAGGTCTATGGCCTTATCCGGCAGGAAACGGTCTGAGATATAGCGATTCGAGAGGACCGCGGCGCCCACCAGGGCGGAGTCCTTTATACGAACGCCGTGATGCACCTCGTAGCGCTCTTTGAGGCCCCGCAGGATGCTGATGGTCTCCTCTACGGTTGGCTCATCCACCAACACGGGCTGGAAACGGCGCTCCAGTGCTGCGTCCTTCTCTATATGCTTACGGTATTCGTCCAGGGTGGTTGCGCCGATGGCGTGCAACTCTCCCCGCGCCAGCATGGGCTTGAGCATGTTGCTGGCGTCCATGGCGCCTTCGGCGGCGCCTGCGCCGACCACTGTGTGCAACTCGTCGATGAAAAGGACTACCTCGCCCTGTGAACGCTCGATCTCCTTAAGGACTGCCTTGAGTCTCTCCTCGAACTCGCCCCGGTACTTAGTTCCGGCCACCAGCGCCCCCAGGTCCAGCGCGACGATACGTTTGTCTTTAAGTCCTTCTGGCACGTCGCCCCGGATAATACGCTGGGCCAGCCCCTCCACTATGGCCGTTTTGCCGACTCCGGCCTCTCCAATTAGAACGGGGTTATTCTTGGTGCGCCGGCTCAAGACTTGGATCACCCGGCGTATCTCCTCGTCACGCCCTATGACGGGGTCCAGCTTCCCTTGCCGGGCCAGCGCGGTCAGGTCTCGGCCGTACTTTTCCAGCGACTGGTATTTGGTCTCAGGGTTCTGGTCGGTCACCCGCTGCCCGCCGCGAATGGTTTCAAGCACCTGGTAGATCCGCTCTCGCGAGACGTTCTCCTCCCGCAGGATACGCCCAACAGCGCCCTTCTCCTGGTCATCGGCCAAGGCCAGTAGTAGATGCTCCGTGCTGACGTACTCGTCTTTAAGCCGTCCCGCTTCCTGAATCGCCCGGTCGAATACCGACTTCAAGGATGGGGACATATACACCTGGCTTGGCGCTCCGTAGACTTTGGGAAGACGGGAGACCTCTTCCTTCACCTTGCCATGAACCCGGTTTGGGTCCGCACCCAGCCTTTGCAGCACCTGGGACGCCAGGCCTTCCGGCTGTTCCAGAAGAGCGAGCAGGAGGTGCTCTATCTCAACCTGGTTATGATTACGGCTCTCGGCTGCCTGTTGGGCGCCGAAAATGGCTTCCTGGGCCTTCTCTGTGAATTTGTTCACGTTCATGGCATTAACCTCGGTCCCTTTGGCTAGCCCTCCGGGGGCCTTTCCGCCAGCGTTACATTCATAGTTAATGTCTGGCTTCCCCGCACAATAGTAATGCTAATCTGGTCACCCACCTTCTTCTGAGTATCCAGATAATTGGTCAATTCCTCGATCTTTTTTAGTTTAACGTTATCAATGTGGGTAACGATATCGCCGCCGGTAATGACCCGCACGTTGCCCACACGACCCGTCTTGTCGCCTCCCTTAATACCGGCGCTCGCCGCCGGGGTACCCTGCACCACTTGAGCCAGGAGTATTCCTTCCTGTACTGGAAGGTTCAGAGCCTTGGCCAGGTCACGTGTGATAGTCTGTCCGGAAACTCCCAGATAAGGGTGGCGTGCCCGGCCCTG
>JAUYDP010000318.1 GCA_030691805.1 Dehalococcoidia bacterium
AACCCCGGCGGCCCTGGATCTGTACATGAAGCACCCCTATCATATGGGTATCCGGAAAGAGCATACCCACCCTACCCTGGAGTCGCGGAGCATCGTGGACTACGAGTTCTAGGGTGCCAGACTAAGGAGAAACAACCACGCCGACGGCCAGCTCGTAGTGGTCTTCGGGAAGGTATATGACCAGCTTATGCTCCCAAGAGCCGAACTCTATGTAGTCCATGGTAAACAGGTAATGGCTGTTCCCCAGGTTTTTCGTCTGTGAATTGAATGGCCCATGGGCCATACCCTTCATGTCGTATGCAGCGCTTACACTGGCATTGCTCACCGGTTGGCCCCTTCGGGTAAGGTTGACGTCCAGCTTGGCTGTAAGCCGAGTAAGGGGATACGGGTCGAGAAAAAGCTCCGCCGAGAGGCCATTCGGCAAGTTTACCCTGCCGCCGTTCTTGATGAACTTCCAGTCCCCTTTTTGGATGACCGCCAGACTTTTCTCTCCCGCGGCGAGGCTGGAAGATGGGACCCCTGGTTGGTCGTCACCGGCTCCTTGGGGGGCAGAGGGACTGCCCGCTGCACTGGACGCCGGGACGGTCATAGTCGTCGGGCTCGGCCGAGCCTGGGTCGGAACGGCAGCGGGGGACGCCGGCGCCGGTGCGCTCGTGGCGGTCGGGCTTGGCTGGGACGGAGTCAGAGTTGAAAAAGGAGTTGCCGTTGGAGTGAGCACGGGAACAGGGGTCGACGTGGACGCCGGCGCCGCCTGGGTGGGAGGCGAAAAGGGACTCGCCGTGGGGGCGATCCCCGGAACCTGGGTAGGCGTCGGCTGTAGCAGGGCCTCGCGTGCTGGTGGGACCGGCGAGCTGCTGCAATCCATAACCACCGCGGCAACAAAGAATAAGGCCCCCAGCCATGCCAGCTTCATCTTATGCCTCCTCCCCGCCCTACCCATGATTGGGGTCGTCTCCTCGCCGCATCAGGTTTGGCTTAACAGGCGATCTTCATGCTGGTCACGTACTTGAGGATGCGATGATGTCAGCTAACGCCAAAAAGCCGGACGACAAAATCGCTCAAGAGGTGTTCCTTGTCCAGTATCATGGTGACGCCAAACCCCACCATGAGAAGAGCGCTGGCAAGGCCCAGGTGTGGCCGTATCTTTTTCAATCCAAAGGTAAAGGGCCCGAAGCTGGTCATGAGAAGCGTTCCCAACAGGAGCACGACTCCCAGGCCCAGCGAGAAGGCTAACATCGTAAGGGCGCCCGTTAGGGGCGAGCCTGAAACCGCCGCGTAAAGGATCAGGGCGCTAATGATCGTGCCGCTGAAGCACGAGAAACATTGGGCCGCAAAGGTAGACCCCATGAGCGTTGATCTCCATGGCCCGGAACCGCGGCCTCTCGCCGGGCTCAACATCGGCAATCGGCAGACCAAGGGGGCTCGAAGCTGGGCGGCCATGCGTAAGGCGACGAGGATCACCACTACCCCACCGATGATGGATATGGGGCGGCTCCATTCGATCACCAAGCCAAAACGCTGCAAGATCTGACCGGCTTGGCCGGCGGCGGCCCCGCCAATGGTGTAGACTATGGTGAAGCCGAGTATGAAGAAGAGGGCGCTCTTGACCAAGGACGAGCGGACCAGGCTCACGCCTGCCCCTGAGGCGGCCCCCGCTCCCCCCAGGTAGGCCCCGTAATAGAGCGATAGGTCGACCAGGCATGGGGTAAGAGCGGCCAGCACTACACCGAGGATAACAGGTATAGTCAAGAGGGTCAAAGGAGACCCTCCAAGTTGTGTGAAGCCCGCCAGGTTCAGGCTATGTTCGTGGCTCCCCGCCAAGTGGCCCTCATGGCCATCGGAGACGTTAACCGCATTCGTCTGAAGGCTACCGTCCAGGGCCACTTCCCGGCTGGAGTAGGTTGTGCCGTAAGGGACCGGCAGTTCCCATGACAGGACCGACCCATGGATCTCGACCCCAGAGGTGGCAGGAAAGACCATCTCCAGCGAGCGCGTCTCTGGCGTCAGGATAGGCCTGCCATCGGACGGCGCGGCTTGGTAGCGCACCATTGTTGTACGGTGGTGCGGCGAATCGGTCAGCATCTTCACTTCGGTTGGGTTTCGGTAAACACCTCCCATCCTGAGGAATGGCCGTGGAGGCAGGGATGGCAGCTCGCCGACGTGGACTTCCTCAGAGACGTAGAAGAGGAGGGAGGGTTGTCCCTCCAACGCCTCAGGAATCTGCCGCCCAGAAAAGCTAAAGTAGAGAGGTGTGGCCAAAAGCACGTCGACCATTGGGAAGTCAGCAGAGGAGAGACCTTCGGGGCGGACTCCGTGGCGCAAGAGGGCCGCCAGGACTTCTTTCTGGCCCACACTGGGCGGACTGGCTGGCAGGGTGGTGGTCGCTTCTACCTGGAGGGCCGCTGGCCCTGCCACAGCGGGGGCCGGTGCAGGATTGGGCCAGGCCAAAACGGATGCCAGGAGTACGGCGGCTAAAGCTAGGATAACCGCCGGCCAGATCCAGGGAAACCGGCGGCCGGGGCGAGGCTCGCAATGACCGCACCCATTTCCTTGGGGGGATTCTACCTTACACAATATCTTATCCCTCTAACTCCAACCGCGGAGCGGTTCCACATACTATCCTTGGGGTGGTACGCCCGACGCATTGCCGGGCGTACCACCGGAATTCCGGCCCTAGTGGGTTAAGGTTGCCAGATACGCCGCGACTGCCTCGGTTTGCTCCGGGCTGAGCTTGATAAACGACATCGCTTCGACACGTCCCAGTGCTCCAGTGATCTGGCTTGCTGTCCTGCCACGGATGTTTGGGCCGATCATGCCCAACGCGTCCACCCCATGGCACGAGGCACAGCCCACGCCACCAGCCGTCTTCAGGAATATCTCCTGGCCCCGGGCGACTTGGTCGCTCATTCCTGCGGCCGGCGGGGCTTGGGCCTGGGGCGCAGCCTGGCCGGGGGCAGAAGCCGATCCCAGTATCTGGAGCTTCTTCTGCAACGCGCTACCGTGGAGCCCGTTGGTGTCAGAAAGAAGCTCTCCGGTCCAGTCCGGCTTATAAGAGACGAAGGCGCCGTTATGGCTGCTGCCACCGTTGGGCATAGGCAGGCGGGCCTTGACCGTCAGCTTAGCCAGGTCCAAGACAACGTTTTCAAAGCTGGAGTTGCAGCTCAGCCACATCTCGTTGGCATCCGGGTCCGGGTGCAGGATGCCGTGGTCGTTGCGGAGGCAGCCCGTGTGCACGGTTCCCGCAACGTCGGCGCCCCACCCTCGGCCCGGCGGCTTTTGCATGACGGCGGGCCTGATGAGACCTGCGGTGATGCCCTGGTTATGGCTGGCCTCACCCTTACCGATAACCACCATGAGCTTCTCGTCCCAACTGAGGGTTAAACCGTAGGGCCCAATGGTGCCGGCGTTAGTCATGCCTGTCACTTCCCACTCGCCGGGGTTGGGCTTGCTCATGTCTATCCTGGCCACCTTGCTCTCGTGGCCGCCGCTTACGTAGGCGAACTTGCCGGCGTCGCTGAAGGCCACCCAGATGGGGTCCTTGTCCTCCGTAGTGATCCGGGCCTTTACCTTCCAGTCTTTCAGGTCCACCACCGCCACGCCGCCGGAGGCATCGAAACCCGTGCGCACGCTGAGTAGTAGCCACTTGCCCGAAGGGTCCCCGAAACCCAGATACCCGCTGCCATTCAGGTTCGCCGGGTCCACGGCTCCCACCACCCGGTTGTCGTCGCTGGGGTCCAGGGCGAAGAAGGTGCCCCAGCCATCAATCAACACCAGGTCCTTGCCCGTGTTGGCATCATGGATACCCCGGCCGTGGTGCATCCGGCTACTGAGAATCTTGTCCACTTTCAGGGTCCGAGCATTGATGATCATCAAGGCATCCTTGCCCTGAAACTGGCCCTGGGTGTAGAGCCACTTCCCGTTCGCGGAGACACCCAGGCCGTGGTTCTCGCTGTAGGGCTCTTTGTCCAGGGGGTAATGGGCGGAGGCCACGGACTGGCCGGTGTTGCCGTCAACGATGGCCAGGCCAGGGGTGGTGTTGGACTCGCTGAAGAAGGCTCCTCCGAACTCCGGCCGGCCGTATCCGGGCCCTTCGGCAGTCACGTAGACCAGGGAATGGTCTTTTGCGCTCCAGGCGTCCGGGCCACTGGAGTCGAACGTGGCCAGCAGGTTGATTCCGAGCATCTGCGACCACTTGGTGTCCCATCCAGCGGATTGGGCCGGGATGGGTGCCGGCTGGAGCTGTCCCGCTGCCACTATTATCCGGTTGAGGCTCGACGCGCCCCTAGTCCCAGGTTGGAACCTGGACTGCTCTGCGGCCGCTTGAGCCTGTGGCAGAATCTGCCCAGCGACCCCTTTGGCTGCCTCACCGAGCCTGAGGCCAGGCACGGCCAGGGCTACCACCAGGATAGCCACCAGGGCCACAACAGGCAAGAACACAACAACCAGTCTCTTTTTTATCACGTATCCTCCTTCATATTATTGTGGGATGCGAAAGACCCTTGTGTTCATTGTGAAGCCGAAGGCGACGCCTGTCACTACTCAAACGGGTAGTGTTGCGGCGCGGAACGGGTAGTTTTGTGAATTGAACCGTGACGCCAAGATCGTGCTGGTCTGCCACACGGGCCCTATGGGGGACTTGTCTGGTAGCCTCCTGGCCGAGCGCGGCTATTCTATGGTCTCGAACGTAAGCGGCGGAATGGCTGCATGGGGCGGCAGGCTAGAAAAGTAGGTTGGGCATTTCGCTCCCGTCCTCCCCTGGGCGTAGCGGCGGACGGCCCTGTCCGCCACGGGGTGGCGAGGGTGAAGCCTCTTCGCGGCCACCAAATCCATTTACCCGGCGCTATCCGGCGTTTGCAGGGGAGCTAGATTCGCCGCCTGTCAGAATTGTAGAATGCGGGAAAAGGTAGGCGTGGAGTTGTTATGGGGCTCATTCTGGGGAGCCGGGCGCCTCTATTGCGGGGAAGAATTATCGGCCAGGCCCTGCTGCACAGCATAGGCGGCGGCTTGAGCCCGGTTCCTCAAATGCAGCTTTGCCAGCATGTTCTTGATGTGGTATCTCACAGTGTTCTCTGAGATGACCAGGCTTGTGGCGATGCCTTTGTTGCTTTGTCCCTGGGCAATGAGGCGCAGTATCTCACCTTCCCGCTCCGATAGGTCTTCCTTCGAGGAAGAAGGAGCCGGCGCCTTCGCTGAGCGGCGCGAGAACTCCGCCAGTATCTTCGCGGCCAGGGTCGGCGATATGGGCGCTTCGCCCCGAGAGATTCCAGACAGCATCTCCACGAACTCCTCTCCCCGCAGGTTTTTCAGAAGATAGCCCTGGGCCCCGGCCTTGATGGCCTCGAAGAGGTCCTGTTCATCATCGGACACCGTGAGCATGACAATCTTCACTTCCGGCATCCTGGCCTTGATCAGCCTGGTCGCCTCAAGGCCATTGCAGCGGGGCATCTTCACATCCATAAGCACGAGATCGGGGTGTAGCTCTCGCACCTTTTCCAGCGCCTCCAGGCCGTCGCACGCTTGGCCCACGACTTCCACGCCCCATGCTGTCAGCAGGCTGGCTATGCCATCTCGAAAGAGGGCATGGTCGTCCACCAGCAGGACCCTCATGCTCATCGGACGCAAGCTCCTTTTGGAACTACTAGCTTAACGGTCGTGCCCTGGCCTGGGACCGAGCTTACCTCAAAGGTTCCCCCTACCGACTCTGCACGTTCCATCATGGTCCGAAGCCCGAACTGGGGCCACATCCCCCGGGAGATACGATCTGGGTCGAAGCCCTGACCATTGTCTCGCACTGTCAGGCACAGATGCCCATTGGAAGCGGAGACCTGGACCCATGCCTTTTGCGCCTTGGCATGTTTTCGTACGTTGCTCAGGGCCTCCTGTACTATGCGGATCAACTGGATCTCCTTGATTGGCTCAAGAGCCACGTCGGCCTGGCCTTCGACAGTCACTTCAACTTGAATCGAATTCTGCCGGGAAAACCAGTCCAGGTATTCGCTGATGGCGGACACCAGCCCATGGCTGGAGACGGTGGTGCGCAGCCCCAGGATGGCCTCCCGCACGTCCGCATAGACGTCCCGAGCTGCCTCTTCCAGTTGCCCCAGCGCCTCCTCCGCTTGGGGCACCTGGTCCAAAGAGAGGAGCCGCTTCACCGCCTGGGTCTTGGTGTTCACATAGCCCAGGACCTGGGCCAGGCCATCATGCATCTCTCGGGCAATGCGTCCCCGTTCCTCCAATACGGCTAGATTCTGTATCTTCTGATGGAGGGCGGCGTTCTCGATGGCTACGCCTATGTGGCTGCCAATGGAGCTGAGGAGCTGCAAGTCACTCGATGACAGCTCCCGCTCCTGGCGTGAAGCGATGTCGATAGTGCCGACCACCCTGCCCCTGGATTTCAGGGGCAGGCAGGCGAAGAACCGGAATTTCTGGTCCTTGACCGATTGGCGGAGATAGTGGGCCTCCTCCGACATATTCTGGGTAACTATGGGATCTCCTGTCAGGGCGACCCGGCCGGGGAATCCCTCTCCTACCCTGAACCGCTCGATCTGCCGGAAGGATTCCGCGAAGAGTCCCCGGTGGAGGGCCATGGCCAGCTCTTTCCCCGTTTCGTCCAGCAGCCATACCTCCCCGGCCTCCGACTCCATGAGCTCCATCACGCTGTCTACGGCTGCTACCATGACCTCGTTCAGGTTGAGGCTGCTGCTCACTGCGCCTGAGATGCGGTTGAGGGCAGCCAGCTCCCGATTGCGACGCACCAGGTCCTCGAATAGGGCGGCCTTCCTCACGGCCATGCCCAACTGGCCTCCTATACCTACGAGCATGGCGACCTCAGAGTGGGAGAAGAACCGCTCCTGAGTGCTGGCTAGAGCCATGACCCCAACGACTTTGCCTTCCGCCATCAGTGGCACGCTTACGGCTGAGCGGAATCCGTGCTTCTTCGCTACGTCCGCAACCCGGGGGTCCTCCCACAGGTTGGTGAGTATAACCGGCTTCCCTGTCTCCACCACCCGGCTGCCAATGGAGTCCTCGCTGAGTTTGGCTCGTTGCAGGGGCCCCAGCACTTCCTCTGGCAGCCCGCGGTAAGCCACGTGTACCAGCTCTTTCCTAGCTTCATCCAGAATGCAAATAGTACAGGCCTTTACGCCGGTAATCTCCAACACCTTATTCAGAGCTTCTTGCAGTATATGCTCCAGCTTCAGCGAATGGCCCAGCGCTGTGGCTACCGCCGCTGTCCCCTCCAAGTCCCTGGCGTGGCGCAGGACCTGCCGCTCCATCCTACCGATAATGGTGAACACGGTCTGGGAGAAAACCAGGACACCAAGCAGGGCCAGTCCCCAGAGGAGAAGGAAGCCGGACCATCCGTGCAGGAATTCAAAAGGGAGGACGAAGTGGCGCAGATAGTCGAAGGCGATAAGGATGACCGCTGGAACAGCCATGATGATCCACCTGAGCCATCCCAGACCCGCCAGGAATCCCCCGGCCTGGTCGGTGTTGGCACTACCGGCAGTCCGTTTCGTTTTCAAGTTATTAACCCGATCGCCAGTCTTGTACCACTCCACGGTCTGGTCTTGAAGAAGGTATAAAAACAATACCACAACGGCGGCGGCGCTGCCAGCAGGGGTTTGTCAATGTCAGATGGCTCAGTGTCTAGCGTACCGTAGCCCGCTCCTCCAAAGACACCACGGATATCCAGATCTTGCCCGGCGCCAGGGGAATCACCTGCCCCGCTCCGTCGTAGAAACGGGTCCAGCCCTCTAAGGAAGAGCGGACCCATTTCCCCTCGAAGGCTTTTCCGTTCCGGAAGACGGTGGCAGGACCCTGGCCCACCAGGTCGAAGTCCAGGGTGGGGGCGCCCCCGGCGTCTTCAGTATAGCTGGCGATCCAAGAGGGCACCTTCTGCACGATGACCGTAGAGGCGCGAATGATTTGGCCGGTGGCCTGGTCCACGTGGGGGCGGCCTGCCGTGTAGCGGAGGTAGTCGCCCGCCTGCGGGTCATAACGAAACTCCCCCTGGCTGGTGGGATGGTAAGGGACGATAATTTGTGTGGCGGGACGCCCGCCCTCGGGAGGCTTCTCAGAAAATGAAAAACCCTCCAGAGTGGCTTCCCGGCCATAGCCTAGCGCATCCGCCCTGGCGCGTATATTGGAGATAGTAGTGTATACATTACTGGGCGCCGGTCGTTGCCGGGTGAAATAGTAGGATTCGGCGTTAAAGAACTGGTCCACGTCCAGCAGTTTGTACATCTTGATGTAGGCCATCTCCGCTGGGGCGCCCCCGACGTGGGCGAAAAGCGCCTGGTATTGGGGCACGATATGCAGGTCTATCCGCCTGGCGCTCCGGACCGGACCAACCTCAGTATCCTCGGTATGGTATATCGCTGTGAAACGGGTGATTCCGCCCTCAGCCATGTGCTCGTAAACGACACAGGCCTGGTCCAGCCCAACCTGCGGGCGGGCGGCGGGGGCGTTGTCTATCTTCACGGCCACGGGCCGGAGCCTGGCAAGTGAAGCGTCGTCCAGGGGCTTGCCGCAAAGGGAAAAGGCAACGGGATTACTCCTGCGGGCAGGCGCTAAAAGGGCGCCAGCGCCGGAGGCTGGTGCGGCCTCGAACGGGAGGCCAAGGAAAGAGGACAGGGATACCTTCCGG
>JAUYDP010000412.1 GCA_030691805.1 Dehalococcoidia bacterium
TTTTGATTTTCCCTAGTTTCCGCTATAATCCCCTCAAAGGAGTCAGATGCAGGGAGCCGGAGGGACAGGTATTCGCTGGGTCCCCATAGCCCTGGGGGCCATGGCGGGCTATGTCCTGCAACTGGCGGCTGGCTTTGTGACGCCGGCTTCCTCTTCTCCCCTGGCCTTAACCCTCCCTGGGTTCGTGGCTCTCCTGGTTGGCGGACTCATCGCCGCCCGCCTGGCGGGCCGGTTGGAGTTGCTCCACGGCGCCCTGACAGCCGTGCCGTTTATCATCGTCAGTGAGTTTCTCAGGCTCTCGGTAGAGATGGAGTTAGCCCGAGCGGCGCCGGGCATACCCCCACGGATGAATATGGCCGGATTGGCCTTCAGCGACCTGGTGCTGCTGGCCGGGGCGGCCGCCGGGGGCTGGCTGGCGGGGCTTGTGGCTGCAAAGAGAAAGGAGCCTTAAATGTCGGAGCCAAATTATCCCTGGCTGAAACACTATGAGAAGGGGGTACCCCACAGCATCCCGTACCCCTCCATTCCGCTACACCGGACCTTGGAAGACACGGCTACCCGTTTTCCCGATAATCCTGCCATGGTCTTCTTCGAGCGCAAGATCAGCTACAGGGAGCTCAACGCCCTGGCCGACCGCTTCGCCGCAGCCCTCCAGGGCCTTGGGGTTTCCAAAGGGGACAGGGTTGCGCTTATGCTCCCCAACTGCCCCCAGTTCGTGATAGCCTTTTACGGCACGTTGAAGGCCGGCGGGGTGGTCGTGCCCACCAACCCTCTTTACGTGGAGCGGGAGGTGCAGCACCAGTTGCGAGACTCTGGGGCTAAGGCCGTCGTTACCCTGTCCAAGTTCTACCCCACCGTCGCCATGGTACGGACAAGGACAAACGTTCAGCATCTGATCGTCACCAATATCAAAGAATACTTCCCGCCGGTGACCCGCCTTCTGTTCACCCTGCTGCTGGAGGGCAAGGAGGGACACAGGGTCCCGATAGAGAAGACGCCTGGCACCCATCTGTTCGGAGACCTGATGAAGGGCGCTCTAGGCCCCCCGAAGAGCGTGGAGGTTGGCCCCCAGGACGTGGCCCTCTTCCAGTATACCGGCGGCACCACCGGAGTCCCCAAGGGGGCAGTGTTAACCCACCAGAACCTGCTTGCCAATACCATCCAGACCCGCCGCTGGTTCGCCCAGTTTGTAGACGGCCAAGAGACCATGCTGGGCGTGCTCCCCTTCTTCCACGTATACGGGCTGACGGTGGCAATGAGCATGGCAGTTTATGGCGGCGCCACTATGGTGCTCCTACCCCGGTTCGAGCTTATAGAGGTGATCAAGACCATCAAGAAACACCATCCGACCCTCTTTCCAGGCGTGCCGACCATGTATGTGGCCATAAACAACTTTCCGAAGGTCGGCGATTACGACCTCCGCTCCATCAAGGCCTGCATAAGCGGGGCGGCTCCGCTGCCCGTGGAGGTCCAGCGGAAGTTCGAGGAGCTGACGGGTGGAAGGCTGGTGGAGGGGTACGGCCTGACCGAAGCTGCCCCCGTCACCCATGCCAATCCCATCTACGGGCTACGGAAGGAGGGAAGCATTGGGATACCCTTCCCAGACGTGGAAGCCCGCATCATGGACGTGGAGACCGGACAGAAGGAGATGCCCGTAGGAGAGATAGGCGAGCTGGCCATCCGCGCCCCCCAGGTCATGCGGGAATACTGGGGGCATCCGGAGGACTCGGCCCTGGCCCTGCGTAACGGCTGGCTCTACACCGGAGATATCGCCCGGGAGGACGAGGATGGCTACTTCTTCATCGTAGACCGCAAGAAGGACATAATCCTGGCAGGCGGGTTCAACATATACCCTCGGGAGATAGAGGAGGTTCTTTACGAGCATCCGAAGGTGAAAGAGGCCGTGGCCCTGGGAGTCCCGGACGCCTACCGCGGAGAGACTCCCAAGGTCTACATCGTATTGAAAGAGGGGCAGACCACCACCGAGGAAGAGATAATAGCCTACTGCCGGGGGAAGCTGGCCAAGTATAAAGTGCCAACCCTGGTGGAGTTCCGGCAGGACCTGCCCAAGACCCTGGTGGGGAAGGTATTGCGGCGCGTGTTGAGGGAGGAAGGGGTAAAGGCCGGCTCATAGCTTATGGCAGATCGCCGACGGCGACCACGCAAAGGGAGACGAGACGGGTTTCCTCCATGCCCCAGGCTTCAGCGTGGAGTTTGGCTCCTTATGCCGGGCAAATTATTTTGACGAATGAACTGTGTGTAGCCAAGCCCGGCCTGGCCGACACAGCGGTCGGCCGCTACGAACGCGGGAAGACGGCCTTGTCTGCTTCCACTAAAACGTAGCGGCGGACGGCCCGAGCTTGTTGAAAAACCCGTCAATGGGCCAGTCACGCGGGATCTGTAGTGGCGAGGCATGCCTCGCCACAACGTAAGCGACGCCTGCTCGGCCACGGTAGGGAAGACAGCTCCGTACTTTATCAAGTTTATCAACGGGCTCGCCCTGTCCGCCAAGGGTGGCGGGGCTGCACCCTCCTGCCGCCCGCGCTGGATTATTTCGTCAAACTTCATCAGCTCGACGCATCGTCAGCCAATCTTATCTCAACACTGGTGCCCCCAACGGGCACATAAAACTGATTGCTGATGTCTGACGGCTAGAAGCTGTTTTGCTGATCACTGAAAGCTCAAAGCTGCTCCAGGTACGGCCGGAGGCTCTCCTTTTGGAGCTCTCCCATATAGTTGAAGTTGACCTTTCGCTCGGTGAATTCCCAGAAGTAGGGCTCTGTCGTCGCGAACAGTTCCTCTTTTAGCCAGTCCATCTCCTTTTCCGGCATCGCTCGCAACCTGTCCAGCAGCGGCTGGGCCAGGCTTAAAGCGCCACCGGCCAGGAAATGGCCGGCCAGCACCCCGTACATCTTTCTCACCGGATACAGCACCTCCCGCTCGCCGTGCCTCTCCAAGTAAGGCTCCATCTCCAGGAAGGACTCCAGGACCGGTTCCAGCACCGGCGAGCCGCACTGCCAGGCCTTCTGGCATAAAATATTCAGG
>JAUYDP010000465.1 GCA_030691805.1 Dehalococcoidia bacterium
GCCCACATACAGCCGGGGCAGGCCCGGGCGTTCTTCCATCTCTGCGATATGGGCTGAGCTCACCAGAATCTCCCTAAATGGCCTACGGCAAGGGCCTAATTTCGACCAGGTTTCCTGCGCCCAGGGGGGCCGCCCGGAAGGGGCTCTGGGCAGCACAGGCGTCTCGCCTGTGCCACTTCTAGGGTAGGGCACGGGATAGGCCCACGTCGGTGCAGGGGCGCACCACACCGGCGTAGGGGCGCATGGCCGCACGCGCCTTCAGCACCAGGTATCTTACCTGTGCTCACGTGATCCCCCTTCGCCCCCACCCTCCGCTACAATAGCGTGAACAGACCCCGGCACCCCGTAGCCGTAGGGATAGCCAACGACCTGGGGTAGGGTGGCGAAGTTTTCTTCGGGGGGCGGGGACGACACCTGCCATTCCAGCGTGCGGGCGCGCCAGGGATTGGCGGTGGCAGGAGCGCCCCATCTGGCCGTGATGAGGATGTTGGCCACGAAGACCAGCAGGCTAAGGGCAATAAGCAGTCCTCCACCGGCGCTGACGATGTTCCACGGCTCGTACCCTAAGCCCGGCAGATAATCGAAGACCCGCCGTCTCAGGCCATGGATGCCCAGGTAGAACATGGGCATATATAGCAGGAAGAATCCCAGGGACATCATGGCCCAGTGGGCCTTGCCAAGCCCTTCGTGGAGGAGGCGGCCGGTTACCTTGGGGAACCAGTAATATATTGCTGCCATGAGCGGAAAGACAAAGCCGCCGAAGATGGTGGAGTGGAAATGCCCGACTATCCAATAGGTATCGGTCAGATGCAGGTCCACCGGCACGATCCCCTGGACCACGCCGGTCAGGCCCCCAATGAGAAAGACCACGATGGCCGTCAGGACGAAGAGGAATGGTGTCTGAAGACGCAGCCTTCCGAGCCACATGGTCGCCAGCCAGGAAAACACCTTGACCCCCGTCGGCACGGCGACCACCAGGGTGGTGAACATGAAGGGCACCCGAAGCCACTCCTCCATACCGGCCGCGAACATATGGTGTCCCCAGACGAAAGCGCCGCCCAAGGCGATGCCAGGGCCGGAGAGCGCCACCAGAGGGTAGCCAAAGAGGGGCTTTCGAGAGAAGACCGGCACGATCTCGCTGATCACCGCAAGGCCCGGCAGGACGAATACGTATACAGCCGGATGGGAGTAGAACCAGAACAGGTGCTGGTATAGGATGACATTTCCGCCCTTTTCTGGGACGAAGAAGCCCAGGCCCAGCAGTCTCTCCAGGGCGACCATCAGGAAGGCCATGCCTATGAACTGGGTGAAGGTTAGTTGCAGGAAGGCCGTGGCCAGGGCGCCCCAGGCGAAGATGGGCATACGGAAGAAGCCCATGCCCGGCGCCCGCATCTTAATGATAGTGGTGATGAAGTTTATTCCTCCCAGGATCGAGGAGAAACCCGCAATATAGATGCCCAGAAGCATGAACTGCATTCCCAGGGCCGCCCGGGCGCTGAGGGGCGGATAGCCGGTCCAGCCGGTATCGTGTCCTCCAACGAAGAGGCTGAGGACTAACAGGAACCCCGCAGGAGGGACAACCCAGAAGGACAGGGCGTTCAGGCGGGGGAAGGCCATGTCCCTGGCCCCGATCATCAGGGGCAGCAGGTAGTTCATCATGCCTGAGATGCCGATGAGCATTACGGCAATCATGATTATGCCGTGGGTGCTGATGACGCTGTTATAGGTGGCGGGATCCATGATGGTTGGACCCGGGGAGGTTAGCTCTATCCGGTCGAGGATTCCCAGCGGGCCAGCAAAGAACATGAAGGCCAGAGATGTGACCATATACTGGACACCGATGACCTTATGGTTGGTATCGAAGCAGAAGTAGCGGGCCCAGGTCGTGAGGCCACCGGGGGGTGGTGGCGCATAGGCGTCCTGACCTCTAACCCATCGAAGCCAGCTATTGAAAGCGCCGGCGCCCAGCAGGAAGCCAACCAGCCCCAGCAGCGCCCCTACGGCCGTAGCCGGCGCCGGGCTATAGGCCGGCTGCATCCCGGAGGCAACCCTTATGCCGGTAGTTATCGCCAGGCCCGCGCCCGCCCCCAACAGGCCCCCTATGATAGCTCTGACCAGGCCCAGGGACAGCAGGGTCACGACGTCTCCCCCAACGGAGCAACGGCTATCATTGACCCCCCTTTTGCTTCTGGACCCATGACAGGAAGTCCTTTTCCCCCTCCACGCTCACCGGCGCCGTCATATAGGCGTGGAGAAGGCCGCATAGCTCCGCGCAGAGGAGGGTATAACTGCCTTCTCTGGATGGCGTTATTCGTAAGACCGTCTCCATGCCCGGCACCGCATCCTGCTTCACCCTGAATTCGGGCACCCAGAAGGAGTGGATAACGTCAACGGCATTAAGCTTGAACAGGACCGGCCGGTTCACGGGCAGATGAAGCTCGGAGGCGGATACGCCGAACTCTGGGTACTCGAACTGCCAGGACCACTGGGCCGCCACCACCTTGACCTCCATCTCCTGCGGAGACGCCCTGGTGATATCTCCTAGTACAGCAGCGCCGAGGACCGCCAGTACCATGACCACTACCAGGGGAATAAGCGTCCAGGTAGCCTCCAGCAGGTTGTGTCCCTTGATCCCCGGCCCATCCTCGGTATCGCCGGGCTTTGCCCGGAAGGCGATCACGTTATAGACCAGGGTTACAAACGCCAAGGAGAAGAAGACCGAGGCGATGGCGAACAAGACGACGAAGAGGGTGTCAATGGGAGCGGCCTGGGCCGAGGCCGCGATAGGGACCAGCGGGACCTTGATGAAGAAATAGATCAGGGCGGCGGCGAAGATGGCCACCAGTAGGGTCAGGAGAAGGGCGTGTTTAGCGGCGCTCAAAGCATATTCACTGATATAATCACATTTAAATAAGCCATGGAATCGTATGTTGAAATTATCATCTGCTGTATCCCTTGTCAAAGGGCCGTAGGAGAGTTTTGAATTACTTCTGTAGTCGGTATCGTCCCCGATGCCGACAGTCGGGGTCAGAGACGACCCCGACTACGGGACCAGGTGTTGTACAACAGTCTCCGT
>JAUYDP010000018.1 GCA_030691805.1 Dehalococcoidia bacterium
CCATGGACATTGATCTTCTAGGGAGAATCGAGGACAGCCTCGAAGTGATTGTCGCAGCCATGAAAGAGGCCTGCGGAATGGATGTCGAGGTGGACGGCATGTCTTACAACGAGGAGACGGTGACAGCCGCCAGGATTACGGAAGATGCCGATCGCCATCGACCCAACGGTCTTCGATCCTTCGTTCTTGAAGGACGGGAACAAAAAGGTTCAATGGCAGGGGTTCATTAGGAATGCCAAGCTTACCGACGCGCCGGGGGGCTTCGAGGATGTCGTCGCGGCCATAAAGGTGTTCCTCGAACCTCTCGTAGCCTCTCTTGTCGAGCGACGGGCGTTCCACAGCGTCTGGAACGCCCCAGGTCCGTGGCGATGATCTGCCCGCTTTCATTCATTCTTTCAGGCGCAAGTGGGCGAGGATACGGCAGAAACGACAAGACCCCGAGGGGATCAACCGCGGGGCACTACGTTAGATAAGTACCGCTGAAATCAGCGGATTGAATTCTGGCTCCTCAGGCAGGTGTCTAACCAGCCGTTATACACCTCTATTATTAACCCCTACACCAACGAGCCATTTGTCCCTGGCTTGGTGCTGCCGGACGCCGTGCCACGCGCTGCCAGTTTCAGGTAATAACAGCAGATGGCGACCCCGAGGGGGCTCGGATCCCACTTGTAACATCGCTTGTAGAGGTATTGGCGGAAGGGGCCACCTTGGTACCAGCGTGCCAACTACTCCGTGAGAGGACCTGATCGCCAGAGCGAATGCGGTCAAGAGGCATCTAGAGAACACCTTCCGCTGCTTGATACGGTGCCCCAATTGGATGAACGCAGGAACCGCCTTAACCCGGCCCAGCCAAGTCCAATGTTCTGGTAAATCGTCAGGCGCGCTGTCTGGCGACACCGATTTTATCGCCCACTGCCCCAGAGGTGCTCCGCTTGCTCGCTTACCCCGGCGGTCCACTAGCCGGACGCAACAAGACCATCTTGCAAGCCCGTGTCCTTAGGTGCCCAGGAATTCGGTTGGCTGGTAGCGACCTTTCTACGTCGCACTGTAGCCCTGCATGAGTCAGGCCAAGCTCAAGTATGACTTAAGTCGTTCAGTTTGGTGCAGCATAAAGGCATTTTGAAACGCTATGGTTTAATTTCCACAGGGTTGACGATTCAAGGGGCATATGCTATTATGCAGATATGAAACGCACCACAGTCGTGCTTCCCGACGACCTGGCCAAACTGCTCGAGCTTGAGGCCCGACGTAGCAATCGTTCGGCCGCCGAGATCGTCCGGGAGGCGCTAGCAAGTCACCTTCGAGGAGAGGGGACGCAACCGAAACGGCTGCCTTTTGCCGCGCTCGGACGAAGCGGCCGGCATGATACCGCGCGTGAAGCGGAGGCCATCCTGGAGCGGGAATGGGGCAATGCTGGCCGTCGTTGATACCGGGCCCCTCTATGCTGCCGTGGACGCCGATGATCAGGATCACGAGCGCTGCTTGCGGGCGCTCGAGGCCCCCGGGCTCCGACTCTTCATCCCGGCCATGGTCGTCGCTGAGGTAACCTACCTGGTGGGGAGCCGCCTTGGGCCTAAAGTGGAGGCTGCGTTCTTAGCCAGTCTTGCCGGGTTGGACGTCGAGGCGCCGACCGCGACCGATTGGCCTCGCATCGCAGAATTGGTCGAAGAGTATGCAGACTTCCCTCTTGGCGGAACTGACGCCTCGGTGATCGCGTTGGCCGAGCGGCTGAGTACGGATGTGATAATGACCTTGGACCGACGTCACTTCGACGCCATTCGTCCGGCCCATTCGCGGGCTTGGCAGCTTCTGCCTGAGTGAGAGGTTAGCTCACGTATTTCTTCCGATTGGAAAAACTTGGCTCCCCAGGCAGGACTCGAACCTACAACCTAGCGGTTAACAGCCGCCCGCTCTACCGTTGAGCTGCCGGGTCACGGCATACATTGAAAGCCTTGCTCGGCAAAGTGGGCGTCGAAGGCAAAAGCCTTTTCCATCCCCAGTCGACGCATCACGTCGAAGCTGACGCAGTCCACCAAGCTCAGGTTTCTGCGTCCCGCCGTGAGCAACGCAGCTACAGCGAGTTTGTGGAGAGATTCGTCCACCCAATGCACTTCAAGGAGCGGCACGAATTGAGTCTGGAAGTCACGCACGGCTTGTAGCCCCAACCTTCTGCCCACGACAGCCATAGTTTCGACCAACACGTAATTGGATGTGCAGGGCGTCTCTCCCAGTTCCTCCAGATTGCGCCAAACCTGCACGGCTGCCTGATGGTTATCGTCATCCGCGTCGAGGGATGCGTAAAAGGCGGAGGTATCAACAAAAACGGCCACTACAGGTAGTCCTCAGCAAGGTACTTGTCGTGGTTTGCGGATACATCCGATAAGCCGGATCGGTAGCGCCCCATGATCGCGAGTGCCTTGCGCCACTTCTCCTTTCGATCACGCTCCTCGATGATCCGCTCGACGGACTCGCGGATCATCTGAGCCGTCGAGACACCTCGCTGCGCAGCGATCTCTTTCAGCGCCTTGGCCTGCTCTTCGGTCAGTTGTATCTGAGTACGAACCAAGGCAACCCCCTTCTTACATCATGCGGACTTACCGGCGATGATATGATAACACACCGAGCCCGCGGTTTCCATTTTTCATCGGCTCTGACATCTGCGAAGACGACCTCAGGTACCAGGAGGTCTATGCGGCCGGCGTAGGCTTCCAAGAGCGAGGCTGCTCCAGTCCGGGTCTATCTCTTTGTGACGTGTCCACAGCCGAAACCATGTCGCGGCGAGCCGAGTCAGCAATAAGCTAAGCCATTTCGCCGCTATTTCAGGCGTGCCAGTGCCGATGCCGCTACTTTCCGTGCTAAACCTTCGTACTTGATCCTGATGGCGTCCGTCGGGTACCTCTCGCGGCACGAGAGAACACCCGCGTGACACGACCGGCTGACGGCGTCGGAAACTGCTGAACAAGCTTCGACTGTCCAACACAGGGTATCGAGATCGTATTCAAGCACAACGAATCGGCCTCCCATAAACGGCTCGTCCGGCCTTCTTAATGCGTCCACCCACAAACTCGGAACCACCGCCACCCGAGCCTCTTTATCCGGGTCGCCACGCCGCTGACCACGCAACCGGCATGCTGCCGAGGGGAAGATGTCCCATTGCACTCCACGCATCCCGTAGCAGTCCGCGAATGGCGACTCGTGAACGTCGGCTAGAACCAGCACAGGCTCTCTGCCGCGGGCGTGCAGCCCATGAACATAGGCGGCCGCAGCCGTTCCCACGACCCGCAATACGATCTCACGAACCGTTCGATGAGACATGTCCTTTGACGCCTCCCACTGGGCCATCTCCGTGTCCAGCTTCGCCGCCGTGCGGCGCGGGTCGCCCGTCTCCGCCATCGCGTCGAGCCACCTTTGCGCGAAATCGAAGCGGCAGCGGTCCTCTAGGAAATCGGCGAGCCCACCTGTAAGGCGTCCATCTACGCCCCCTAAAGCGCTGAGCGCTCTCCTCACAGTATTCCTGAACTCCTGGTAAATCGGCGTATAGCGCCGCGGCGTCTGTCCCTTGAGGATGCAATGCACTGCAAGGATACGCCCGAGGGTCTGCCGACCTGCCTCACTGTTGCTAGTTCCAGTGCTCGCTGATACAGCGCAGTCGCTTGAACAACTATTTCCCCTATAGCCCCCTGAGTCAAAGCGCTGTACTCGGCCTCAAGCGCCGTTGCCGTGTGCCCTGATGGGCCGCGGCTCACCTCATCCAGCTCGTCGCGTACTGTTCGTGCCTCCAGAATTGCCTGCCAGTCTACATCCCGACCACTATAGTGAGAATTGGACACCGGGAGTCGAAGCGTGGAATATTGAATTCCGAGACGCTCTGCGATAGACAACAGCTTCTCAGAGGCTGCGCACATGCGAAGCGCTTTCGACAGGTAAGCACGCAAAACGCCGGGCGGACTACAGTGCACTTCTAAGGATTGGAGCTCCGCCAGGGAGCCGGTTGCCGGAAGCACGAGCGTCTCTTCGCTGACGCGGCTGGAGCGTGATAGTGCCGGGCAATCGCGGTCCAGGTGGAGCCGACCTCTTGGAGCACGGTACCCGCGTATGGAGGCACCGCCGAAACTCCCCAGAGGAAAATCAGCGAGAGTCAGTACCGGGTCCCGTTCTGCCTCGCTCCGCAGGGTCCGCAGATGTCGCACGGAATTCATGGAGTCATTGACCAGTACACCATATAGCCTGCGCCGCAGTTCCTCCGCGAGGGGTGACTCCGGCCGCGTCCCTCACCCGGATTAGTTTGGCTCCCCAGGCAGGACTCGAACCTACAACCTAGCGGTTAACAGCCGCCCGCTCTACCGTTGAGCTGCCGGGGAGTGCTCTAAATTGGCTGCCGAGCCAGGATTCGAACCTGGGTCAAAGGATCCAAAAAGTCCTCGGTGCCACCGCTATTGGTTGTGGATAATCACATGGTCGCCTACGTTGTCACGTTGCGCCTAAGCCGCCACGTCAACGATGAGCGCCTGTGCGTTCGTGTCTTCCTCCGGAACCGCCAAACCATGGGAGATAAGTCCCTCGATGTGCAGGGCGATGGCTTCCTTGGCCATAGAGATTGCTTCCTCGATAGTCTCCCCTTCGGTGACAATGCCTGGCAAGGAAGGTACTGTAACGGTGTAGCCTCCCTCTTCTAGGTCAGGGTGCAAGATTATCATGTAACGGTATTCTTTGGTCATAACAGCCTCCCCAGATCCTCGACTGTCCATCCGGCCTGCTTCAAAACACTAGCCAGTGTCTTGAGCTTGATGATTTTGCCAGGGTGGTAGGCCACGGTCACCAAGCCTTCTTTTGCTGGATTCCATAGCTGAACGTGGCTTCCCCGTTGGCGGTCTATCACCCACCCGTCACGCTGGAGCGCGCGTAACAATTCTTGTGCTGTGATGCGCGGTAGCTTCGGACTCATGTTTCAGGCTGTCTTTTCTGCTCCCTCCAGGAAGCGCTGCACCTGGTATCCGTTACGCCAAAGCAAGCTGATGCGCCGCTCTTTGTGCTTGACAGATGGGAAAGATTCGGGGGCTCGAGGGTTTAGTTTGGCTCCCCAGGCAGGACTCGAACCTACAACCTAGCGGTTAACAGCCGCCCGCTCTACCGTTGAGCTACTGGGGAGCGTTCTAAATTGGCTGCCGAGCCAGGATTCGAACCTGGGTCAAAGGATCCAAAGTCCTCTGTGCTACCGCTACACCACTCGGCAACGGGTGGGTTATGTCAAGTTTAGCGCTGACGCCTTACCTCGAAGATCACGGGGTTCTCGCCGTCCGGGCAGGCTACCAAGGTGGCGTCCTTATCCTGCGACCAGGGGAACTGCCCGCCAAAACGCATTACTCTCATGTTGGGGGTGATGGCGTTGAAGGCCCCAAGGCATACGCCGCCAGGGGTCAGGTTCTCTTCCACCAGCCAGGTATCGCCCACCTTATGCCCCGCGGCACACTTACCCTTCTGCGATGCGACCGTTATACGTACCGGGTAGCTGTCTGACATCCTTACCCCTCCTTTGTGCTGTGTTGTGCTTTATTGTGCTTAATCGTGCTTGATCGTGCTTTGTCGTTCTTTGTCGTGCTTTGTCGTTCTTAATTGTTTAGGACCAGGGATGTAGCGTTAGGTTTGTCCCCCACCGAGGCGGGGCCGGGGGACAAGCCCCCAGGCTACATCTCTTGGAAGCATAACTAAGCATAACCAAGCACGATCAAGCACAATCAAGCACTACGAGGCACTACCAAGCACTACCAAGCACTATTAACTTTGGTGCCGAAGGTGGGAGTCGAACCCACACGGGAGTCGCCCCCCAACAGTTTTTGAGACTGCCGCGTCTGCCATTCCGCCACTTCGGCCATCGTACGAATGAATTATACGGAAGTTGGCGCTCAGCGTCAAGGTTTGTAGCTTCGGTGCGCCTTGAATATGCGTCTTCTCTGTGCTATACTTGCCCTTAAAGGAGAATGGCGTTATTGGGAAGTGGGTTCCGACCCACTTTTTTGTTGTATAGCCGCGGAGGTTTGGCGGTACATGAAGAATGAGTTCCTGATTGCAATCACTCAAATATGCGCCGAGAAGAGCCTGGCCAGAGAGGTGGTCCTGGATGCTCTAAAGATGGCTTTGGTCTCCGCTTATAAGCGTACCTTCGGCGCGAGCGAGAACGTTTTTGTCAAACTCTCGGAAACCACCGGAGAGGTCAAAGTCTACACCCAGAAGACTGTAGTAGAAGAGGTAGCTAACCCCGGCTTGGAGATAGATCTTACGGCGGCCTTGACCCGCAAGAAGAACGTACAGCTAGGGGACGTTATTGATCTGGAGAGTACCCCGAAGGACTTCGGACGTATAGCCGCCCAGACCGCAAAACAGGTCGTGCTTCAGCGGCTTCGGGAGGCCGAGCGGGAAAACGTACTCGACGAATACATGGAGCGCGAGGGCGACATCATAAACGGCCTGATCCAGCGGGTAGAGCCGAGGCAGGTTACCATCGACCTGGGAAAGGCCGAGGCGGTTCTCCCGGCTTCAGAACAGATCCCCAACGAGCGGTACCGGGTGGGACAGCGGATAAAGGCCTATCTTCTTGAAGTCCAGCGGACCAACCGTGGCCCGCTGCTAACGGTGTCCCGCACCCACCGCAATTTCCTGCGCCGTCTCTTCGAGCTAGAGGTGCCGGAGATATTCAACGGGGTAGTGGAGATAAAGGCTATCGCCAGGGAGCCCGGCTCACGCAGCAAGGTCGGTGTCGGCGCCCGGCAAGTGGGAGTAGACCCTGTGGGAGCCTGCGTTGGAATGCGCGGGGTCCGCATACAGAATATCGTCCGTGAACTGGACGGCGAGAAGATAGATGTAGTTAAGTGGGACGAGGACCCGGCCATCTTCGTGGCCAGCGCGCTAAGCCCGGCCCAGGTCTTATCCGTTGAAGTGGGCAAGACCGAAAAAGTCGCCACGGTGGTAGTTCCTGACCGCCTGCTCTCCCTGGCTATCGGCAAGGATGGCCAGAACGCCCGCCTGGCCGCACGCCTGACCGGTTGGAAGATAGACATTAAGAGCGCGTCTATGTCCAAAGCCCAGGAGGACGCCAAACTGGCCGCCCAGTCCAAGTTGGAGATGGAAGCCAAAGCCGCCGTGGCGGAGGCGGAGGCCACCCTGGCTACAGCCGCCCCATTACTGGAAGGGTCTCTCCCCAGGCCGCCGAAGATCACTGACCTCCCCGGCGAGGAGGTTACGGCCCCCACCGAGCCGGTCTCAGTAGTGATCACTCCGGTGGAGGTTTTGACCCAGATAGAAGAAGAGGGAATAGCCCTCCCGCCACTTCCGGAGCCGGCCGCGGTTAGTAAACAGCCGATCCGATTTGCCGAGGAGATACTTGGTCCATCTAGCAATCTGGCCATTGGCAAGAAAAGCAAGAAGGATAAAGGCCGAAAGGATAAGGAAGAAGGCCCGCCCAAGAAGAAGGTGCGGAGAGAACGCCCCGACATCGAGGAAGAGGATTTCGAGGGGTATGACTTCCGGATTAAGTAAATCTCCGACGCAAAAGGGGACCGCCATAAGACATATCCCCCAGAGGACCTGTGTTAGCTGCCGTCAGTCTACCTTCAAGCGGAGGCTGGTCCGGGTCGTCCGGTTGGCAAGTGGCTCGGTGCAGGTTGATCCCACGGGCAAGAAGTCCGGAAGAGGCGCATACCTCTGCTGGGATCGCAGGTGTTGGGAGACTGCCTTGAAGAAGAAGAGCCTGGAGCGCGCCCTCAAGACCGCTATCGGCCTCGAAGACCGGGCGGCTCTTGATGCCTATGCCAGAGGCATTTGCGAAGAGCAGACCGATGAAGACAAAAGTCCTTCCCGGGAGGTCCAATGAGTCCGAAACTAAAATACCGTCCGAAGCCACACCGCGCCAGGCCACACCGGAGGACCGGGCCACCAGGCGCCCCGGCAGAGATGCTCTCCCCTGCATCCCGGGAGGCCAAACCCGTCCGGCCGGTCCAGTTGCCGCCGTCCCTCTCTGTTAAAGAGCTTGCAGACAGTCTCGCGGTTAGCCCAATCGAGGTAATCAAGGAGTTGATGAAGTCCGGCGTCATGGCCAACATCAACCAGGTGGTTGATTACGACACGGCCGCCATGGTGGCCAGCAGCCTTGGCTTCGAACCTGGGGAATACCAGCCTCCCACCGAGGAAAGGGCAGATGCAGCCCTCACCGTAGAGGAGATAGAAGAATCAGGCCGCCTGCCTCGTCCCCCGGTAGTCACCATTATGGGACATGTTGATCATGGAAAAACCAGCCTTCTGGATGCCATACGGAAGACCAATGTGGCGGCGGGCGAGGTCGGAGGCATTACCCAGCATATCGGCGCCTACCAGGTGGAACTGCACGGCCAGAGGATAACTTTCCTGGACACCCCAGGCCATGAAGCATTCACGGCTATGCGCGCTCGCGGCGCCCAGGCTACAGATATAGCCGTGCTTGTGATTGCAGCCGACGATGGTATCATGCCCCAGACCAAAGAGGCTATTGACCATTCCAAGGCGGCCGGGGTGCGCATCGTCGTAGCCATAAATAAGATTGACAAGCCGGATTCCAACCCCGATAGGGTGAAACAGCAACTGGCAGATTTAGGCCTGGTTATCGAGGAATGGGGCGGGGAAGTGGTCTGCGTTCCCGTCTCCGCCAAGAAGAAAGAGGGAATCCAGGACCTCTTAGAGAATATCCTGGTGGTGGCCGAGGTACTGGAGCTTACGGCTAACCCCGACCGTCCAGCAACAGGTGTGGTGGTGGAGGCGAAGATGGACAAGAGCCGGGGACCATTAGCCACCGTCCTGGTGCAAAACGGCACCCTGAATCTTAGCGATGTAGTCGTGGCAGGCGCCTCCTGGGGCAAGGTCAAGGCCATGTTCAATGAACTTGGCAAAAGGGTTAAAAAGGCCGGCCCTGCTACGCCCGTCGAGATCCTCGGGCTTGACAGCGTGCCCCAAGCGGGCGATTCCCTTCTAGCAGTCGCCGATGAGCACCTGGCCAAAGCTCAGGTTGAAGAGCGCCGGGCCCTTCAGGACCGGCGTGGTATGCGTGCTGAGCGCGGCCTGAGCCTGGTTGACCTCTCGCAACAAATACAGGAAGGTAAGGTCAAAGAGCTCAAATTGATCCTGAAGACCGACGTTCAAGGCAGCCTGGAGCCTATAATCTCCTCGCTAGAGAGGCTGGAGGAGGCCGTAAAGGTCCGTCTCGTTCACGCCGATACAGGGAGTATCACAGATTCCGATGTCCTGCTGGCAATGGCATCCGCAGCCATTATTATTGGATTCAACTCCCGCGTTGAGCCTGGGGCACGCCGGCTGGCCGACCAGGAAGGGGTTGATATACGGCTTTATAACATCATCTACGAGCTCGTGGATGACGTGCGAAAGGCCCTGGTGGGTCTACTTGAGCGCAAGGTGGTTGACGTTGTTGAGGGCCATGCCGAGGTGCGACAGGTTTTCCGCGCCGGCAAGCATGGCGAAGTGGCAGGCGTCTACATACGAGACGGAAAAGTTACCCGCAACAGCTTTGTCCGGGTGATGAAAGGCGGAGAAAAGGTATTTGAGTCCACTCTCTCCAGCCTGCGCCGCTTCAAGGATGACGTTAGAGAGGTTACCGCCGGTTTTGAGTGCGGGATAGGGATCGAGGGCTTCTCCGATTTTCAGGTAGGGGTGATCTTGGAGTTCTTTACCCGCGAGCAGGAGCAGCCAGTCGGGAAGTCCCCCAGATAGGGTTTTAGCCAGGGGAGATGGTAACCCCGGGTGAATGCTTATGACAAGGCGAACAGAACGGGTCAACGACCTTCTGAGAGAAGAGATTAGCTCTATTCTGCTCAGGGATATAAAGGACCCGCGGCTGGCCCACTTTGTGACTATTACTGAGGTGGACGTCGCCCAGGATTTCAAGTATGCCAAGGTATTCGTTAGCGTTCTGGGGACCGAAGAGGAGAAGAAGGAGGCCATGCAAGGTCTCCTGTCAGCCTCGAGGTTCGTCCGCCGGGAACTAGGGGAACGGCTGAAGAGCATGAGGCACATCCCTGAGCTTAGCTTCAGGCACGATGACTCGATAGAACGTGGCAGCCGGATCCTCCAGATCCTTAAAGAAATTGAGCCAGAATCATAGGATGGCGCCGCCGCGGCTCCCGTCATAGGCTTAGCCATGGTGTCTGGAATCATCAATTTCAATAAGCCCAGCGGCCTGACCTCCTTTCAGGTCGTGGCAACTGTGCGGCGTTTGACCGGAGAGTCTAAGGTAGGCCATGGAGGCACACTCGACCCGGCTGCTATGGGAGTCCTTCCTATCTTTCTCAATCATGCAACCAGGCTGGTCGAATATTTTTTGAACGCCCGGAAAGCCTATTGCGCCCGCATCGTACTGGGGGCAACCACCGACACCTATGACAGCGAGGGTAAATTTCTGACCTCCGCCGATCCTTCCGGGGTGACCAGGGAACAGGTCGAGGCCGTATTAAGATCTTTTCAGGGCGAGATCGAGCAGATTCCTCCCATGCACAGCGCACTTAAATGGCAGGGCCGGCGGCTCTACAGCCTGGCCCGGGCTGGACTGGAGGTTGAAAGACCGCCCCGGCGTATCAATGTTTACGATATCCGCCTGTTGGAGTGGCGGCCACCCATGCTGGTCATTCAGGTGGAATGCGGCAGGGGCACCTATATGCGATCTATCGCCCATGATCTCGGGCAAGCCCTTGGTTGCGGGGCCTACCAGGACCGCCTGGTCAGGATACAGGACGGGCCTTTCAACATTGACGATGGCCTTTCGTTGGCGGAACTAGAGTTGGCCTGCGAGCATGGCTACTGGGAGGACCTTACCTATCCCATGGATGAGGTGCTGCTGAATTGGGAAGCAGTGGTGCTGGGGAAGGCCGGTCAGAAAGCCCTTCTCCAGGGACAACCCCTAAATCTTAAGCCAGTACGGAAGTCCGGATGGCCAGGCAAAGGCTCGCCCTTTTGCCGGGTGTATTCTGGGGGAGGTGATCTGCTGGCAGTGGCCAGTCTGGACCCATACACCGGCGTTTGCCAGCCCCAGAAGGTCCTTTACCCTTAAGGATACATCGGAGTTAACAGGATGCAGGTCGTAGAAGAGTTGGCCCGCCTAACCCCTAACCGGGAGGTGGTCCTGACCATTGGCGTATTCGATGGAGTACATCTGGGTCACCAGCACCTCCTTAATCAGGTCATGGACACCGCCCGTGAAATGAAAGCCCTTAGTGGCGTTGTCACCTTCTATCCCCACCCCCGCCAGGTAATCTACCAGGAGGAGCGGGTGCCTTCCCTTTGCACCCTGGACGAGCGGCTAGACATCCTTAAATCCCTGGGCATAGAGCTTATCGCCACACTCTCTTTCACCCCAAAGCTGGCTCGCATGGAGGCCCGCCAGTTCGTTTCACTGATCCAGGAGCATTTGAGGATGAAAGAGCTGGTGGTGGGTCCCGATTTCGCCCTTGGACGGGGACGGGAAGGAGACCTGGATACCCTCGGGGTTATAGGACAGGAGCAGGGCTTCGGCGTGCGCGTAGTGCCGCCCCTTGGTCTGGAAGGCCTGGTGGTGAGCAGCACTGCCATTCGCCGGGCGCTGGCAGAAGGCGACGTGGTCCAGGCAGCGCGCCTGTTGGGGCGCAGGGTCAGCTTGTACGGCCCGGTGATTCCAGGCGCCCGCCGCGGGAAGGGGTTGGGTTTCCCGACGGCAAACCTGGATATCCAGACCGATTTGGCCGTACCGGCGAATGGGGTTTATGTAACCAGGGCTTATCTCGGCTCGTCTATCCATGCATCAGTGACCAACATTGGAGTCAACCCGACATTCGGGGGCCAGCGCCGCACCGTAGAGGTACACCTGCTGGACTTCGATGGGGACGTCTATGGCCAAACCATGCGCATCGAGCTTTTGCGGCGCCTGCGGGAAGAGAAGCGCTTCACCACGGTTGACGACCTGGTAGCCCAGATGCAACGGGACGTAGCTGAGACCAGGCGGATCCTGGAACAAAGCCCCGTATAAGACTAAGAGCGTGGACGTTGTCCAGTCCAAGAACGGCGTGGCCATAAGGCTTACTGAGGAGAGGTGGATTCATATCACCGAAGAGCATTCCGAACTGGCCGGCTATTACTTCGATGTCCTGGAAACCGTCGAAGAGCCGGAAGCGATCTTTGAAGGGAAGTTCGGAGAGCTCCTGGCAGTGAAAGAGATTGAACCCGGCAAACATATCGTGGTAGTGTATAAGGAAGTAGGCCAGGAAGACGGATTCATCATCACGGCCTTTACGACCAGAAGGGCAAAGCAGGTCCTTAAGAGGAAAAGACTATGGCCCAAATAGAGCTTGATAATATAGTCCACGTTGTTCCCGAACTGCTTAGCTTGCCATTTAAGCGCATCTGGTATAGCTATGATCAGGAAGCCGACGTCTTATACCTGAACTTCAAGAAGCCCAGCCATGCTGATGACAGCGAGCTTACCGATGATGATCTTATTGTCAGGTATGAAAAAGGTGAGATTGTCGGCGTCACGGTACTGCATGCCAGCAAGAGGAGGGCTACTCCTTGATTGGGGT
>JAUYDP010000019.1 GCA_030691805.1 Dehalococcoidia bacterium
GGCCAGTCCGGTGGGAAGGTGGCGTCTATGGCTACCCTGGCCCCCCGTCCGGCCTCCCGCTCCGCCTGGCTTATGAATGGGAACAGGGCCTGGGCCGGCGCATCCTCCTGGATGTGGATGCCCCTGGAGGGGTGAAGCCGGGAGGTCAGGCACCAGAAGACATCCTCCATGTTGGTCGGGTCAACGTCCTCCCCCACCATGATTACATACGGGCGGTAGATGCCGGATTTGCTGGACCAGATGGCCGAGGCGACGGAGTGGATGAAGCCCGCATACTGGGACTTAGCCGCGACGATGGGCGCCATCCCAGGAGGTGGGGCGTAGACGGCCCGGAAGGGGATGCCCCGTTTCCGCAACTCTTCCGCCAGCATGGCGCTGACGGCCACCGAGTAGATGATGGCCACCTCATCCCAGGGCTTGCCCATATTGGACATGGTCAGGATGGGGTTATTACGGTGGGTGACACACTGCGCGTGGAAGACCGGGCGGGGCGCTCTTCCGCCGGAGGAATAGCCAGTGTACTCCCCGAAGGGACCTTCTAAGAGACGCTCTTGGGGGGCCACATAGCCCTCGATGACGATTTCGGAGCTGGCCGGGACCTCCAGGTCTATGGTCTCGCATTTGACCAACTCCACCGGCTGTCCCTGCATAGCGCCGATGATGTCCACCTCGTTGGTCTGGGCGGGCAGGCCTGAGGCTGCGACGATGGCCGAGAGGGGGTCCGTCCCGATGCAGATGGCCATGGGCATGGCCTGGCCGCGGGCTTCGTACTTCTGGTAATAGATCATCGGCCCGTGCTGTGCGGGAATGGCCAGCCACCCGATGCGGCGCTCGTCCTGCAACTGGTGCCGGTACATGCCCCAGTTGACCCACCCCGTATCCGGGTCCTTGGTGATATCCACGTGCCAGGTTCCTATGAAACGCCCTCCGTCTATGCCGTGGATACGGGGGACAGGGAACTTGAGCAGGTTGATCTGGTCCCCCTTTAAGATGTTCTCCTTGCAGGGCGCCGAATCAACTATGATGGGCCGGATATACTCGTTGGTTTTATGCCCGAACCAGTTTATCAGCTCCAAGATAGGGGTATCCTTGGGCTGGTCCAGGGCCAGGCAAAAGAGAGAATGGATGGGGTTGCCCGGCCCCAGGGGATTGCTCAGGACGCGGTGCTCCGGCGGATAGCCCTTTATGTTGTGGAAGAGGAGCGCCCCGCTCCGGCGGTCAATGGCCCGGCGGCTGATCCCGCCGATCTCCAGGTCCCAATCCACCTCCGCCTTGACATGGGTAAGCTCTCCCTCCTCCTCGAGTCGCTTCAGGTATTGTCTCAGGTCCTTATATGCCATACTTTACTCCTTTCAGCCTTGCCCTATTGTGAACGGGCGGGCGAGTTGGTTCTGTATAAGATGTTACAGATGGGGGGCGCTTCTGAGGCGCGTTTGGCTTGGGTGGGTTGGTTAGGTTTGACTCCGACAAGGGGATGATGAGGGTTCAGATATCTATAACAGTGGTGTATACATCGGGCAGCCTATCCTGTCTTAGGCGGGACATTGTTCCTTTACTCCGCCATCGCCCGCAGGCGTTCCTCGTTGAGGATGGAGACGCGCTTGCGGCGGATCTTGATTGCCCCTTCCTTGGTCAGGGCCTTGAGTGCCCGGCTAATGGTCATCCTGGTCTGGGCGGTGAAGTGGCCCAGGTCCTCCTGCGTTAAGTCCGTAAGCACCTTGGTAGAGTCACTGATCACCAGTCCCTCCAGCAGGGCCAGAAGGGTCTTGCCGACCATGGCCTGGGACTTGGAAAAGGAGAGTAGCTGAATCTGGGCCAGGAGGCCCCGGATCTTTATAGAGGAGATTATAGCGATCTCGTAGGCGAAGTCATGGTCGGTGCGGAGTAGCTCCAGGAACGGCCCCTTAGGTACGTGATACGCTACCACCCGGCCGCTGACGGCGGTGGCTACCAGGTCTACCTGGGGGACGCTGGCGGCGGCCTCGACGAGGAGGGAGGTTTCGCCAAAGAGGGTGCCGGGGTAGGCGAACCCGATGATCTTCTCTGCGCCGCTGGCGCTCAGTAGTGATACCTTGACCCCGCCTTCTTCAATAAATATGGCGGTCTTTTCAGTGTCGGACGTGGGGAAGAGGATCTCGCCCTTGTTCCAGACGCACCGGTGGCCCAGGCGACGCAGCTTCTCGGCAGTACGCGAGCTAATGTAGCTCTTGTGGACTATCATGCCGTTGCCGGCCAACTCCTGGGTGTCTTCCATAACTACTCCAATTCAGATGCGCCCTGAGTGAAGGTATCCTACACCACCGTTGCGCCGGTGTCAAACGGCGAGCGTTGACAGCCTGGACGCTGCTGGCATACGATGGACTTACTGGCAGAACAGCGACCGTCTCTGATGGATTTTGAACACAGGGCCGGGTGCGACCCCGTCCCCCTCCCTGGCCGACACGGAGTTCGGCCACTACGTATAGGGAATGGTGGCCGGCACAGAGGTCGGCCGCTACGGTTGGGGAGCGGCTATCATTTCGAAAATGATTCGAACGTAGTGGCGGACGTCCCGAGCTTGTTGAAAAACCCGTCAATGGGCCAGTCACGCGGGATCTGTAGTGGCGAGGCATGCCTCGCTACTACGTGAGCGACGCCTGCTCGGCCACGGTAGGGAAGACAGCTCCGTACTTTATCAAGTTTATCAACGGG
>JAUYDP010000026.1 GCA_030691805.1 Dehalococcoidia bacterium
CAGGCGATCCGAATCCTCAGCCAGCTAGATAGCCACCTGAAGGCGCCGGCTTCTCTCTCCTTACTTACATGTCTTTCACTATCAGATAGAGTCTCGCCAGTCTTCGTAGTACGCCATCACAACCTATCCCCAAGTACTCATTAAACAGCGACGCTACCTCTTCCCTTCTCCAAACCCTGGTCGGGTCATGCTCTGCCTGGTTCCGCTGTTCATTTAGCTTTCGAAGCGCGGCGGGCAGCTTCTCATAAACGAAACCGAGATCCTGGTTGTACGGCGCCTGTACACTAAGGAGTTCCTTCAGCCTGTTGTTCATCAGCATTTGCCTGTAGTGCTTGAGTGACGGGTGCTTCTCCCCAAGATCACTCATGAGCCCCCTGAGCCACTCTGACTTGTACCCTTTGTCCCTACCGGCCCACTGGCTCAAAGGCACCCAAAAGGTAGGGTACATCAAAGCCTCTACCGCGAGTCTAATCTGATTCAAGACGCTTTCCAGCCTGCCACTCTTCGTCCAGGCCCACGCCCGGGTAGCCTCAATCAGGCTTCGCCTGGCCGTGTCTGGCAACAGAAGGAGTGAAGGATCCTGGAAAAAGAACGAAGCGAGTATCTCCTCGGCTCTCTCGTCCTCCAGTCGACGCATCTGCTTTTCGTGGTAGACGGCCAGTTCCCGCGGCTCAAGCTTCGACATCGCGTAGCCGGCTTGCTCCCACCAGTAACCGTATTCTCCTAGTTCCTGGCAAGCCAATATCGGGTCCTCCATTTCGCCGAACGTGCGACAATCCTCCGCAACTTGGGCCCAGTCCTTTTCTTTGGAGGAAGCGCACAGCCGCTTAAAGACATCCGCGGGGTTGAGACCGCTCACAATTGGCGACCGGGGTCCAGGGTGGCTGGAATCGGAGCCTGGCTCAAAGACAACCCCGAGATTGAGACCGCTCACAATTGGCAAGTATTTCTTATGGCGATATCTGTGCGAGTAGTAGTCCTTGGAAATGGATAGATATCGGTATCCCTCAGGCATCATCATGACGTAGCGAGAAGCCAAGGCAACCTGGTGAAAAGCATCCTCGTAGTTGCGCTCTGAGAAGCTGGCAATGGAGAGATCATTAAGAACTATTGCCGTGGTGGCCAAGGCAGAGTGCTCCCAGGGAAAGGTGTCAGAGTCGGCGGGCGCGCCCCACTCCAGTAGCTCGCCTCCCATGAACCGCCGCGCCGCCTTCCAAGCCTCTTCAAGCCTATCACGCACCTCTTCAGAGTACCCGTCACGGGAGCGCAACAACAACGCTAGAGCCGCCGCGGTGTGCAAGTATATGTGGAGTCGTCCATTCAGCTCCTCATCCTGAACAGGCGGATATGGGACTCGTACCGCCACCTCACTAGCCTGAAGAAGACTGATCCGGCTCAGCGCTTCTTGATGCTCCCGACCGAGACGTTCGATCTCCTCTCTTAAGAGTTCGCCGTCCGGTGGCTCCGCTTTCACATGAACAAACGCAAAGTCCCCCTTCGCCAGCCAATTCAGGTGATCGAGGGTCCTCTCGCGGCAATACACTTCCCAGAAGAAGTCCGCTGCCTCTTCCCAAGGCTCTTCCCATGGCCTCGTACACACGTCTAGATCCATTCCTGCCACCCTCCATAGCTCTTTCTGTCAGGCACGCATCTGCGTTGCCACCCGCCACAAGGTGTTTTGACTAACACTATTGCAGCGAAGGTCTTATTGACCGATAGTATGGCACGCGGAGGCGTCCCAGCAAAGGATTGGCTATTGGCTTATGTACCGCTGTGAAAGCGCTCCTCTGGCTTAGCATCGCGAGGCTGATGGGCTGCCTCGCCCGACGCTAAAGCGAAGTCGGGCTGAGAGGACGAAGCCCACTGAAGGGGCTCAGCTTGGTTCTCGGTTCGCTTTGGCCTTTGTCTTGCCTACTTCCTCTTCTTGGCTCATTCGCTCCATAACCGGTATGGTCGTACGCTGGCCATGGTGTTGCCGCTGCTCCTGCACGTACTGGACCACCTGGTCCAGTTGTTTGCTGTCCAGGGAGATTACGCCGTAGTCGGGTTGCCAGGTAAAGTTGATCGGAGTATCCAGTTCGTGGTTCAGGAAATGCGAGGAGCTGCCTTTGATTTGCCTGACAAACTCGGACAGAGCGAGGCTCGGCGGCACCGATACGGCGAGATGAACGTGGTCTTCGACTCCTCCTACTGCATGTACTGTGGCGCCCAGTTGCGTCGCCTTCTGCCCGATCCGGTGATGCAACGCCTCAGCGAAAACATCTTGGATTGATGGCTCCCGGTCCTTGGTAGCCCAAACAATATGGTAGAACAGCCGCCAATACGGCATCGCGCTCTCCTTCCACTGGCCCAAGCTCGGCCCGTTCAGCGAACCTCTCGCCTGGCTGCGACCGGTTTGCCCTCGGGCACCGAGAAGTCCGGCCGAAAACCCGGAAAAACCGTCCCTGGCGCCAATTTCCGAACGTGGTTTTGACCCGGAATTCGGCGAAATGGCACTTTCCGGCCGGACTTCTAGAGGCCGCCCGGATCGAGCCGCAAGACCTGCTTACACCCGGTTCAGCCCCTTCAGCGGGCTTCGTCCTCTCAGCCCGACTTGGCTTTAGCCTCGGGCGGGGTTCCCCACGCGGATGCCTCCCCCTCCCAGCGTAACGCTATAGGCTACCTCTGGCACTTCGGGCAGAAGAAGGCGCTGCGTCCCCCAACCTCCGTCCGCTGGATGATGGCTCCGCACTGCCGGCAAGGCTGGCCCTCGCGACGGAAGACGTAGGCGTGTTCGTGGAAGTGGCCGGGGGAACCGTCCAGGTGCAAAAAGGACTCGGCCGACGAGCCGCCGAGCTCGATTCCACGCTGGAGGATTGGCAAGATGCTTCGGTGGATTGCCTCGATCTCCTCGGGGTTGAGGGTGCGGATGTCCCGCTCCGGGTGCACGTGAGCAGCGAAAAGGATTTCATTGGTGTAGGTATTGCCCAGCCCGGCAATGACCCCCTGGTCCATGAGCAGGGCCTTGATAGCCCCTCTCCGGCCCTCGAGCATAGACAGGAAGCGCTCCAGGGTGAGGTCTGGGCTGAGGGCATCAACGCCCAGCCTGGCGATCTCCGGTAGGGCGTCCAGGCCTTCTTTAACCACCAGTTGAGGGATGCGAAGCCCCACCTGACGGAACTCCAGGCGGGTCTTATCGTCGAAAATGACACCAACGGGACTCACGGCGAAATCAAAGCCGTTATCGGGCAGAAGAAGCGCCTGGCCCCGCAGCATCAGATGGACCACCATGGCCAGGCGATCATCGAAACGAAGAATAAGCATCTTGCCTCGACGGCCGGCTCCGCTCACCCGCATACCCACGAGGGCTCCACATGCTTGCTCAGTGCCCAGGCGGTGCTTGATGGACGGACGGGCCACCAGCGCGGCCACTCGCTTGCCCGCCAGCTTCTCCTGGCATTCCCTTCTCAATATCTCGATCTCGGGAATCTCGGGCAAGATTCGTCTCCTCCTGTCTATTTCACCGCGGAGAACGCTGAGGGTTTTCTTAAGTTAGCCCTTTCAGCGTCCAGTCGGCTAACACACTTGCATAAGCAGATCGCCGCCGTTGACGGTAGCACCATCGGTGACCCGAATGTCGTTTACTATTCCATCCTTGATGGCCCGGATCTCGTTCTCCATCTTCATGGCCTCGAGAATACACAGGACGGTGCCGGCGGTGACCCGCGCCCCTTCTTTCACCTTTACGGACAGGATGCGGCCGGGCATGACCGCCGTTACGCCGTCCAGCACTGGCGACTTACACACCGGGGCCTCGCCCCCGGCCTTAGCCGTGCGCAGGGCCCTGGAGGCGCGTAGTCCTTTCACTACCACGCAGTAAGTCTTGCCGTCTACGGCCACAACCAGCTCCGTCCCGGCGCGCTCCATTACCTCCACCCGGAAGGTTTTTCCTTCCACCTGCAATTCGGTAAGCGGCCCGGAGGATTGCTTTATCTCTACCTTCAAAGGCTCCCCGTCCACCTTGACCTGGCCGGTGGCAACCTCTACCTGGAATTCTTTTCCCTCTATAGATAACTTCATGGTCGCCCTCCCAGACGAAGCTTCATTATCTGCTGTCGCCCGGCCAGCTTCCAGGGACTGATGCCCTGCGCGCTGGCGACCATAGAAGCAGGAGCTGGCGAAGGGGGCGCCAGGGCGGCGGCGATGGCGGCTACCACATCCTTCCCAACCACCCCATCGGCAGTCCGGCGCCGGAAGAAGTCCATGGCCACCTGAGGGAATAGGGCATATGAAATGATGTCTTCCTCACAGCAAGCGGTCCCCTCAGTCTCCTTCGCCGCCTTTGGATACTCCGGCGGGAGTAGATCGGCCGGACGGACCCCTATCGTCTCTTCGTCACCCAGTATTGCCTTCTTGACTTCAGGGTTCAGCTTGCCGGGGGGTTTCCCGTAGTAGCCCTGGAAATAGGCGCGCACCTCCCTGGGCACCACCTTATACCTCTCACCCAGAATAACATTCAGGACCGCCTGGGTGCCCACGATCTGGCTGGAGGGCGTGACCAGGGGCGGATAGCCCATATCCTCCCGTACCCTTGGCACCTCCGCCAGCACCTCGTCCAGCCGGTGGAGGGCGTTTTGGTCCCGAAGCTGGGAAACCAGGTTGGAGATCATGCCACCCGGTATCTGATAGATAAGGACGTTGGTATCCACCCCCATTAATTCGCCTTCGAACTGCTTGTAGTGCTTGCGGACCTCGCCGATGTATTTGGCGATGTCAGAAAGGAGTGTCAAGTCCAGGCCGGTGTCGTAGCTAGTATGTTGGAGCATGCTGACCATACTCTCGGTGGGCGGCTGGGATGACCCTAGAGCCATCGTAGAAATGGCTGTGTCCACGATATCCACCCCTGCCTCGATGGCTTTCAGATATGCGGACGAAGCCATACCGCTGGTGTAGTGGCAGTGAAGCTGGATGGGGACGCTCAGGCTGGATTTCATTTTACTCACCAGGTCATAAGCGTCCCGTGGGGCCAGAAGGCCGGCCATGTCCTTGATACAGACGGAATCGGCCCCCATGTCCTCCAACTCTTTGGCCTGGCGCACGAAGAAGTCGTTATTGTGGACGGGGCTGAGGGTGTAGCAGATAGTGCCCTGGGCGTGGGCGCCTTCACGCTTGACCACCTTCAGCGCCCACTCGATGTTTCGCAGGTCATTCAAGGCGTCGAAGATGCGGAAGATATCCATGCCGTTTTCCACGGCCTTGGCCACGAACCGCTCTACTATATCATCGGCGTAATGGCGGTATCCAACCACGTTCTGGCCCCGCAGCAGCATCTGTAATGGCGTTTTGCGGATATGTTGCTTGAGGAGGCGCAGCCTCGCCCAGGGGTCCTCGTGGAGAAATCGGAGGCAAGTGTCGAACGTAGCTCCTCCCCAAACCTCCAGGGAGTGATAGCCCACCGCGTCCAGCTTCTCTGCGATGGGCAGCATGTCCTCGGTGCGCATGCGGGTAGCCAGGAGGGACTGGTGGCCATCCCGCAGGACAGTGTCCGTGATACGGACGGGTTTAGCCTCCATGGAAGGCTCCTCCTTTGCAGAAAGACTAAATATGAAGGAGAGCCTGGCTAGAGAGGGATGTTGCCGTGCTTCTTGGCCGGGTTGGTGTCCCGTTTATTCTGCAGCATCTCCAGGGCGCGAATGAGCCTGGGACGGGTCTCTCGAGGGTCAATGACTGCATCAATATAGCCACGAGCTGCGGCAATATATGGGCTAGCGAACTTCTCTCTGTATTCCTCTACCAGTCTCTGCCGGGTTTCTTCGGGGTTTGGCGACTTGTCTATCTCGTCTTTGAATACAATGTTGACCGCACCGTCAGGCCCCATGACGGCAATCTCCGCGGTCGGCCAGGCGTAGTTGATGTCCCCACGGACGTGCTTGCTGCTCATGACGTCATAAGCACCGCCGTAGGCTTTTCGGGTAATAACCGTGATCTTTGGAACAGTGGCCTCGCAATAGGCGTAAAGGAGCTTGGCGCCTTGACGAATGATGCCTCCGTATTCTTGGGCAGTTCCGGGCAAGAAGCCGGGCACGTCTACGAAGGTGATCAAGGGGATATTAAAGCAGTCACAGAATCGAACAAAGCGTCCCCCCTTCACCGACGAGTCAATATCCAGCACCCCAGCCAGGACCGCCGGCTGCTGCCCGACAATGCCCACGGCGCGTCCCCCCAACCTGGCGAACCCAACGATGATGTTGGCGGCATAGAACTCGTGCACCTCGATGAATTCACCGTCGTCTACCACGCCGGTAATGATTGCCCGCATGTCATAAGGTTTGTTGGGGTCATCTGGGATGATGTTAGCCAGCTCTTTATCCATTCGATTGGGGTCATCCCTGCATTCAACGGCAGGAGGGTCCTCCAGGTTGTTCTGCGGCAGATAGCTCAAGAGGCGTCGCACCGTAAAAAGCGCGTCCTCCTCGTTCTCGGCGGCGAAGTGGGCAACCCCGCTCTTGGTAGCATGAGTCATGGCCCCCCCCAGCTCCTCGGATGTCACCTCTTCCCTGGTGACGGCTTTGATGACGTTGGGGCCGGTGATGAACATATAGCTGGTGTCCTTGACCATAACGATGAAATCAGTGATGGCCGGGGAGTAGACGGCGCCGCCGGCGCAAGGCCCCATGATAACAGAAATCTGGGGGACAACCCCAGAGGCCAGGGTGTTGCGAAGAAAGATATCGGCATATCCGCCCAGGCTCAGGACACCCTCCTGTATACGGGCGCCGCCGGAGTCATTTAGGCCGATGACCGGAGCGCCATTTTTCATAGCCAGGTCCATGATCTTGCAGATTTTCTGGGCGTGGGCCTCTCCCAGGGACCCGCCGAAGGCGGTGAAGTCCTGGGCGAACACGTAGACCAGCCTGCCGTCAATCCGTCCGTAGCCGGTAACCACCCCATCACCCAGGGGACGCTCTTGATCAAGTCCGAAGTCGGTGACCCGGTGGGTAACAAAGGCGTCCAGCTCTTCGAAGGTGCCCTCGTCAAGGAGGAGGTCCATGCGCTCTCTGGCCGTCAGCTTTCCCTTGGCATGCTGGTCCTGGATGCGCTTCTCCCCACCCCCCAGTTTTGCCTGCTCTAAAAGTTCATTGAGATGTTTACGCTTTGCTTCGATAGTCATAAAAACACTTATAGGCCCGCCATCCGACGGGCCCCGCTCCTTTGCGAGGTAATCTGTTTTGGGATGGACTCTTAAATACCAGGGCGATTATACCACCGTTCAGAGAGAAGGGACAAGGGCGGTTGATTATTCGATACTCACCCCTCGGTGGTGGGTTCGTAGAGCACCACCCTCTCACTCATTGGGATCGTAAAGCACCACGCTCTCTTGCTCATTAGGGTCGTTGCGGGCTACGATGGCCAGGGCTGTTTCGGTGGCGCTGAGATTTACTGGCTGATGAGGCACATTGGCAGCGATGAAGACGAAGTCCCCCTCCTCGGTTATCCTGCTCTGACGAAGCCCCGGGCCGTATCGGGTCTCTACCCGCCCTTTAAGGAGGTAGATAGCCGTCTCGTAGCCTCGATGAAGGTGAGGCTCAGCAGCGCCCCCCGGCGGAATGACGATCAGGTTCATGGAGATCCCTTTCGCCCCGGCAGTGGCCTCGGATATGCCGACGAAATAGGGCAGGCGCTGTCGTGACATCGTCTCGGCCGGCGGCCGCACGATGACCACGGAGGGTTCCGGGTCTGCTGTTGCCATTTAACAACCTCCTCTCTGTCGCCTCGGCACGATGGAGCATATAGAGAATATAGCCTATCTGCGAATCATACCACCCCGGCAGCCCGGCCGCCAGACAGCGCAGTAGCAGCCAGCTATCAGTGTTCGGCCATCAGCCATTGGCTA
>JAUYDP010000055.1 GCA_030691805.1 Dehalococcoidia bacterium
CGGCGCGGATAAGACCGATATTGCCCTCCTGGATCAGGTCGAGAAGCGACATGCCCCGCCCGATATACTTCTTTGCTACGCTGACCACCAGGCGGAGGTTAGCCTCCGTCAGACGCCGGCGTGCCTTATCTCCCGCCTCGAGAATCGCCTTCAGTTGGAAACGATCTTGAGGAGAAGGGCTCTCCTCCATAAGCTTCACTCTGGCCTCTTCACCTTCCTCAATGGCCCTGCCAAGTTGCACCTCTGTGGCACCGGTAAGCAGGTCAACGCGCCCAATCTCACGAAGGTACATGCGAACGGGGTCGTCAACGGCCTCGTGCTCTTCTATGGCCAGAGACTCGAGGTCTACCGGGGCCTTTTCCACCTCAGCCGTGGGAGGCTTTTCCCAACCTACGGGAGGATGTGGCGCGTCTGTCGGGGCTGGCCACGGCGGTTCCTGCTGCTCCCAGACCTCGCTCTCCGAGATTTCCACGTTCATATCCGCTAGTTGTTCATAAGCATCGTCTACGGCCTCGATATCGTCCTCAGGCTTAGGGAATGCCTCCAGCATGTCGTCTGTTGTGACAAACCCCTGCTGCCGTCCCTTGGCAATGAGTTTATCAATAAGTCCGTCTTTCTGCTCTGTCATGTCCTATCACCCTTCCTAGTTTACGGTTAAGGGCTGGGTTTTGCCAAACGGCGCTTTCGTTGCGCACCGAGATACAACCAGCCGCCCGCCCCCGGTCCGAGGCTAGAGCCTTGAAGTCTATGGACGCCGGCCCTTGCGTCCTGCCCTTAAGGTTTCGCGACGAGCGTGATATGTCGCTGCTAATTGATCTTTCAGCGTCAGCAACTCAGCGGCATGCTGCAACTCCGGCTCCTCATCTTCGCCCAGTGCGACATCCTGAATAAGCAAGCCAAGTTGCCTTATCCTATCTTGAAGCCTCCTTTGCTCGACCTGAAGACGGCAGTCCTGGAAGACCGGCTCCAGACGGCTTTCCTCTGGGTCTGGAGGCTCAGGGGCCATGAGGGCATCGAGGCGGGGCCGCAGGTGGTCATCCAGAATCTCCCAAACCTCGTCCGGGCCGGTGCCCTTTCTCCATTCTTGAAAGATCTGGCGGTTCTCGGTGTCAGCGAAGAAGTCCGCCCGTAGCTCCTGTCCCATTAGTCGAAGTCCAGGATGGCGCAAAAGCAAGGAAAGGCAATAGTCCTCCGTTCGGTCCGCCGAGCCTCGCGATGATGGCTGCTGACTCGTTACAGGCCGGTTATCCTTGATAGGCGGCCTAAGTATTGCCGATATTTGGTTGTTTAAATCCTTTTCAGGTATGTTGGTTATCCTAGCTAATCTTTGGATATAGTTATTTCTGGAGATGGGATTCTTTATCTCAGCGATGAAGGGCAGCATGCTGTCAGTAACCGCATGTTTCCCTCTAGAATCCTGGTGGTCCCACTTGGACGATACTACTTCTAGGAGGTAGTCCACCACCGGGCGCGCTTCCGCCACCGCTCTTTCCCAAACTGCTGGGTCGTGCTTCAAGACATCATCGGGATCTTTACCCATGGGGGGAACAGCGATCTTGATCTCGGCGTATTCCTCTTCCCGCCGCACGATGGCCGTCCTCCCGGTGCGTACGGGCGCATACACCACGCGCTTGTCCATAGTCTCCTGAGCTACCACCAGGCCCCTTAGAGTAGCCTCTTCACCGGCGGCGTCAGCATCCAGGGCCAGGACCAGGCTCTTCGTCAGGCCCTTGAGCTGCTCAACTTGCCCATGAGTCAAGGCGGTCCCCAGTGAGGCAACCACGTTGTTGTAGCCCTTCTGATGGGCCATCAGCACATCCATAAACCCTTCCACGATGACGGCCTGGTCCTGCTTTCGGATGGCGTTTTGTGCCCGATTAATGCCGTAGAGGGCTCTGCTCTTGTCAAAAAGAACGGTCTGGGGTGAATTCAGATACTTGGGGAGGCTGTCGTCCAGTGCACGGGCGCCAAAACCTGTGACCCGTCCCTGCCGGTCAAAGATTGGGAACATCAGGCGGTTCCGGAAACGGTCATAGCTTCCCCGTTCCTCTTTTTCTACAAGGAGCCCAGCGGCGATGATGTCTGCAATTTCATAACCCCTTTTTACCAGATATTGGGATAGCTCCTCCCAACCTGGGGCGGCATACCCAAGCTGCCACTCCTCTATGGTCTTGGCGTTTATGGCCCTCCCCTCAAGGTATCTCCTGGCCTGTTCGCCGGACGGCGCGCTTCGCAACAGGTGGTGGAAGTAGAGGGAGGCGGACTCGTTTATCCCGTATAGCCGGTCCTCCGGCTCATCCCGCCGCTGGTCCTCCTTAAAGGTGGGAAGGGTTATGCCGGTCCTTTCCGCCAGGAGGCGCAACGCCTGGCCGAACTCCAGCTTCTCCCATCGCATGACAAAAGCAAAAGCATCACCGCCGGTGGAGCAGGCGCCGAAACAATGCCAAGTCTGGCGATCTGGATTAACCATGAAGGAAGGCGTTTTTTCGGTATGGAACGGGCAACAAGCCTTAAAGGTGCGCCCGGCCTTCTTCAGGGCCACCCCATACTGGGAGACCAGCTCCACGATATCCAGTTTTTGCTTTATCTCTTCGACGACGCTCATAATAATCCCTGGAACAATTCCATGGCGAAGCGGTCGGTCATTCCCGCCACGTAGTCCGCCACGCACCGATCGAGATCTTCCGAGGAACGGCGGATGTCAGAAGGCAGCCGTTCTGGATGCTCCTGAAAGAACTCGAACAGCACCCGCACTACTTTTATCGCCTCCTCTCTCTGCCGGTCGGAGGTCGGACTGAAGTAGACGCGCTGGAACAGGAATTCCCGCAGGATGTTTGCGGCCTCCAGGATGGTTGGGCTCAAGGTAATGGCGGCGTTCCCATCACCTTCGCCGGTAGCCGCCCAGGACGAATCCACAATGTCACAGATCAGAGTGTTGATGCGCTGGGAATGCCTCCGTCCCAGGATAGAAACCGCTCTGGGGGGCAGGTCGTCTTCGGTAATGAGGCCGGCCCTGATGGCGTCACCTATGTCGTGGTTGATGTAGGCCACAGAGTCGGCCACCTTGCATATCTGGCCTTCCAGGGTGCTGGCGGTGCCCCACCCCTCGGCCAGGATATCCTCCCGCACCTTGGAGTGTTTGAGGATCCCTTCCCTGACCTCCCAGGTCAGGTTGAGGCCAACTCCGCCCTTCTCCAGTATATCAACTACCCGCAGGCTCTGTTCATTATGGCGAAATCCGCCCGGCAAAAGCTTGGCCAGGGCGATCTCCCCGGCATGGCCGAAGGGGGTGTGTCCCAAATCGTGGCCCAGGGAGATAGCCTCCGTCAGGTCTTCGTTCAGGTTCAAGGCCCGGGCGATGGTTCTGGCTATCTGCGCCACCTCCAGCGTATGGGTCAGGCGGGTAACGTAGTGGTCCCCCGGCGGAGCTATAAACACCTGCGTCTTGTGCTTCAGCCTCCTGAAGGACATGGAATGAATAATACGGTCCCGGTCCCGCTGGAACTCGGTCCGTACCAGAGATGGCTCCTCCAGCCGCTGCCGCCCCCTGGACAGGCGGCTCTTACTGGCAAAGGGAGAGAGGCGCTCCTCGGC
>JAUYDP010000061.1 GCA_030691805.1 Dehalococcoidia bacterium
AGCCGAGCTCTCCCCCAAGGAAGAAATCTATCTGGCCCTGATAGGTAATGGCCCTGCTGCCTCCGGACATGCGGTCAATTTCCATGACATGAGAGATGTCATCAGGCTCCATTGCACGTACAGTCAGGTTCGTGGCTATTACCGGATCACCCATTGAACGACCTCCTGTTAATATCACTGATACCTGGCCTTTCTTCGGACGGGTCCAATCTTTGACGTACGGGCATTATACGATATGGCGCATTCGTTGGCAACGGGGATGTTATGAGCATATGTTCAGCCGTTTTAGCCAGATAATGAAGTATGTCTGATTCGCTATATTAGGAATCAGCCATCAGCCATCAGCCGTCAGCTAAAGCAGTCAGGCTTCGTTGGTCGGTTTCCAAATGAAGTGTAGGGGCGAAGCATTCGCAAACCATCTTCTTCCTGGAAATCCAACGTTTATCTGCGAATGCTTCGCCCCTACCCCGCTGGTCATCAAACCACTATGGATGGCAGATACCCTATCCGGGAAGGGCATGGCTGATAGCTGATAGCTGATAGCTGATAGCTGTTAGCTGATAGCTGATAGCTGATAGCTGATAGCTATTTGCAGCCTTGACAATAGCATACTAAAGGCTTATTATTATGGCCAAGCGTAGGAAAATGGCTAAGAAAGACTTTTACGATATCCTGGGGGTCAAGCGCGGCGCCTCTGAGAAAGAGCTAAAGCAGGCGTTCCGCAGGCTTGCCCGCCAACACCACCCTGACGTCAATCCCGGCAACAAGGATGCCGAGGCGCGGTTCAAGGAGATCAACGGGGCCTACGAGGTCCTTTCAGATCCAGACAAGCGCAAGAAGTACGACCAGTTCGGAGACCAATGGCAACATGCCGACCAGTTCGCCAAAGCCCAGCAGAGCGGTGCAGGCGGTCCCCAGCGGCGAACAGAGTATGACTTTGGGAAGCAAGCACGTGGTGAACCATTTAGTGATAGCCTGGATGACCTCCTCCAGAACATCAGCTTTAGGGGACGTGGCTATCGCCATCATTCGTTGCGCGGGCAGGACCTCGAACAGCAGGTGGAGGTCACCCTAGAGGAGGCCTACCGTGGCACTACCAGGACGATACAACTCCAACGGGGAGACGCCTGCACGAACTGCCAGGGAAGGGGAATATTGCAAAACAAGGCCTGTCCTACCTGCTCTGGTGTGGGCGCCACGGCCCGCCTGGAGAGGCTCGAGGCCAGGATTCCTCCTGGTGTCAAGACTGGCTCCAGGGTCCGCCTGGAGGGTAAAGGCGCCCAGGGAACAGGCGGCGGGCCACCAGGCGATCTTTTCCTGGTGATAACCGAGAAGCCTCATACCGTTTTTGAGCGCAAGGGGGACGATCTTACAGCCGACATCCCAATCCCCCTAACCGATGCCGCCCTGGGAGGAGAAGCCGAGGTCCCAACACTTAAAGGAAAGGTTATGCTTAAAATCCCGCCTGAAACTCAGAGCGGTAAGATCTTCCGCCTAACCGGCCAGGGTATGCCCCGCCTGGGAGGCACAGGCCATGGGGACCTGCTAGCAAAAGCACGCATTGTCATTCCCACAGACCTGTCTGAGGAGGAGAAGGCGCTCTTCCAAAAGCTCAAGGATATTCGCATTAAACAATTATGACATCCGAAGCGCGAAGACTAAGAGAAGAAGGGCACGTGCTCATCAGCGTGGCTGCCCGCATCCTGGGCGTGCACGCCCAGACCCTTCGCTACTACGAGAGAGTAGGCCTGATAAACCCGGCCCGTGGCCCGGGAAGCATACGGCTATACTCCGTCCGTGACATAGAGAGGTTGCGCCAGGTGCAACGTCTTATGGATGACCTGGGGGTCAACCTGGCCGGCGCCGAGGTAATCCTGCACATGAGGGAGCTAATGCGGGAGATGGAACGGGAGATAGATGTGCTACGTACTGAAGTGGGGCGGCTCTCGAAGGACACCGCTGTCTAACCGGGCTGAAAAATTAAATATATTCGGCCGGGGCGCATGTGAGCCGGCTATTCGTTCTCGGGACCTGGTTGCCTGTTCCAAGGCAACGCGGGGCCAAGATTCCTGAGCCGTCCACGGTCTTTCACCAGAACGACTACCGCAAGCAAAACATACACTACCGTATAGCCGTATCGCACGGTAGGGTCGGTAAAGAGCAACTGCGTTCCGAACAAGAGAAACAGAGCGGCAGCCTCCATCCTCGAAAGCCTGAAGTTCAGCAGGATAGCGATGGCAAAGGCCGATTGGGCTGCCGTCAGCAGCACTTCCTCCACCTGCCTGGCGTCTAAGGGCAAGGCATCGAAGCGCCCAAGGGAGATGCTATAGACTATCGGAAGGGTACCTACTAACAGCGTCCACTGGTTCACCTTTGAAGAGATCAACGTACCCAAAGCCATGCTGGCGGCATTCCGCGTCACGAAAATAGCCGCCACAATCATCTCCGGCGCCTCTGAGGCCAGCGGAGCCAGCCATTGCACCAGCAGGAATTCATCTATACCGAAACGCTTGCCAGTGGCCAGCAAACCCTCGGCGAAAGGCTCGGCTGAGGCTAGTATAACAAAGGCTGAGAACAAAAACAGCACAACGGTGAAAGCACGTCTCCATCGGGTAGGCAAGGCGGCGATGCTCTCCGGCGGACCGGCCAGCTCCGGCTCTACCTGATGTGACTTCGAGGCCATCCACAGGTAGAGCGCGAAGAGCAGAAGCAATACGGCTGAGTCAACCAGGGAGATGGACCCCTTTAGAGGGATACTGAAAGCGTACAGGGTGGCCAGCGCCAGGATGAGGATGTCACTCCCCCTTGACCGCTCGATGGTAATGCCCTTCTGCCTTTTGGTTATCCAGAAGAGGAAGACTACCAGGGACCAGCCCACACCTATCAATAGCCGGTTGCCCCCGGTCATGTTCGCTATGGCATATTGAGCGTATTCCGGTCTCTGGCCGGCGGCCCAGGCAAAATATAGGTCAACCGCGTATTCCGGCAGGACAGCTACCAGAGCAAGAAAAGCCAGCGCCAGGGACTGGGATATGTCCACTTGCGCTACTTCAGCCGCCCAGGTGAGAAGAAACGCCGCCCCCAGAATGCCCAGGCCAAAGAGGGCAGACTCCAAAAGGGGGCTGACTTGAAATCCAGTTAGGCGTAAGTAGAGCGCCGGCACAGTGAGGGCGGCGGCAACGCCGATCAGGAAGTAGTTGGCCGCATCGGACCTCGTGGCGGTTGTTTCTGGCAACCCACCATCAGGCCGGGGGGCGTTGTTATCGCCCGTTGAAGGCACTAGATACTTGTCCGCCAGAGGTCTATCTCCAAAGGGTCCAGGCGCTCAACTTCTGGGAACCGTCCAAAATCCCGGTCGGCCGAGACTATCCGACCGGACCCAAGGCGAGCCATAACCGCGCGATGCAGCAAATCGCGAGCGCTTACCCCTTGGAATGTGTCCGCCAGTAAAGCCGCCTGTTCTAGATCCCCGTGAATAATTGACTCCACACGATCCTGCATCAACCGGCCAAACCGTTGAAACACTTCTTTACCCTGGGGCCAAATTTGCAGGGAGAGGTACCGATGTAAAAGCTCTTGGAATACTTCGGCATCTGTAAAAAAGCTAGTGGGTCGTTCGGCCACGAGGTTGAGCACCTGCGCACACGGTGACTTATAAATATGGGGCCGGCCCGAAGCATATATTGCAATGTTGGTATCAAGGAAGATGGGGCAGATCATAAGCACTTTCTAGTTGCTTAGACAACTCCTCTGGCTCCGGTACATCTTCGATATTCAACTGGCCCAGTTCCAAAGCCGCCTTTAGGCGTTCCTGGCTAATCGTACGCTCATATGCCTCATCTATCATAGCCCTTACCAAATGGGAGACGGGCGTACCGCGATCTGCGGCCAGCCTCTCTAACTTATGCCGTCGTTCCGGATCCAACCGGATCTCAAGACGTTCTGCCTGCATAGATTACATCAAGTTCCGACAAGTATTTTACCACAATATTCCGCCGTACACAATCTGACGACAACCGGTTTTTGAAAAACTAATGGCCTGCCCTTCGGCACACATAGTCAACAGTAGGGCTTGCGCCTAGCCTAGTTACGATCAAAAAGACTATCAGGCCTGCGGCACGCGCAGGTCTATCTTGTATCTGGCAAGGGTCTTCCTAATCAAGTCAGCAGACTTCTCGTCCGGCTCAGTTAGAGGCAGGCGGGGTTTACCGACGTTGAGGCCCATATGGTTAAGGGCATACTTGACGGGGATTGGGTTGGACAGCACAAACAGAGCGTTGACCAGCGGGAGAAGGGCGGCGTGGACCGCCGCGGCAGCGGAGGTCTGTCCCGCCACGCAGCGCTCTATCATCTGCTTGATCTCGAACCCAACCAGGTGGCTGGCGACACTGATCACTCCGTAGCCGCCCAGAGACATGATGTGGAAGGTATCACTATCGTTCCCGCTCCAGACCCGGAAGTCCCGAGGGGTTCCCTGGATTATGTGTGCGGTTTGTTCCAGGTTCCCGGAGGCCTCTTTGACGCCTACAATATTAGGCACCTCGGCCAAACGAACGACGGTTTCCGGCGCCAGGTTCGTGATAGTGCGACTTGGCACATTATAGAGAATACAGGGCAGGCGTGTGGCCTCAGCGATAGCTCGAAAGTGCTGGTATAGGCCCTCCTGGGTAGGCTTGTTGTAGTAGGGGACTACCAGCAGCACTCCATCAACCCCAGTCTTCTCTGCTTCCCGTGTCAGCTCGACGCTCTCTCTGGTACTATTGCTTCCGGTCCCAGCAATGATTGCTCCCTTATCGCCCACCGCCGATCTTACCTCCGAGAACAAAGCTAGCTTTTCCTCCCGAGTAAGGGTGGGCGATTCGCCGGTGGTGCCAGCCACTACCAGCCCATCGCTGCCAGAAGCAAGGAGAGACACGGCCAATCGCTTGGCCTGGCCATAGTCAACGCCTCCGGTTTCATCGAAGGGCGTAACCATGGCGGTCAGTAACCTACCCAGAACTCCCATCACTTACCTCCCTTTTCGGAAATCGCCGAACGGCGCCTCAACCGCCAATATTACGGGCGTGGAGCAGCCCGTTGTCTATCATGTACTCGGCAATCTGTATTCCGTTCAACGCCGCGCCCTTACGAACGTTGTCGGCCACCACCCACATCACCAGCCCGTTAGGTTGAGAGACGTCTTCCCTAACACGCCCTACGTATACATCGTCGTTGCCAGCTACTTCCCAGGGCTGTGGATATAGGTTGACATCAGGGTCATCATGAAGCCTAACTCCGGGAGCTTCGCTGAGAATCTGCTTCGCCTCGCCCGCCGTTATAGGGCGAGTGAACTCCACATGGATGGCCTCGCTATGGCCTATGTAAACCGGGACACGTACGCAGGTGGCGGAAATGGCGATGTCCGGGGCGTGCATAATCTTGCGGGTCTCCTCCAACATCTTCCATTCCTCTTTGGTATACCCATTGTCAAGGAAGACGTCAATCTCCGGGATCAGGTTGAATCCAATCTGATGAGGGTAGACATGAGGCACCGTGTTGCGCCCATCGAGAACGGCCTTGGTCTGCGTGCTCAGTTCCTCCACGGCTTCGCGACCGGTGCCAGAGACGGACTGGTAAGTATCCACCACTATGCGCCGAATTGGGTTCACTTTGTGCAATGGATTCAGCGCTACCACCATCTGAATTGTAGAACAGTTGGGGTTAGCTATAATACCCGAATGTCGTCGAATGTCCTGGGGGTTTACCTCCGGCACCACCAGGGGCACCCGGTTGTTCATGCGAAAAGCCACGCTGTTATCCACCACTACCGCGCCCTCCCGAACCGCCATAGGGGCAGAATGCTGGCTTATCTCCGTGCCCGCGGAAAAAAAAGCAAGGTCAATGCCCTGAAAAGCATGTGGTCCGATCTCTCTTACTTCAACCTCCCGGCCAAAGACTAAGACCTTCTTCCCAGCCGTCTTTCCCGAGGCGAAAAGGCTAACATGACGTACAGGAAAACTACGTTGTTCCAGGATCTTTATGAACTCCTGGCCAACCATCCCAGTCGCCCCGACCACGGCAATATTCAGGCCACTCAAGAGATCACCTCACTCCAGCCCTAGAAGTTTGTTTAAGCCAAAGACCAGGTGGTCTCTTTTGACTACTTCTTTGATGGCAAGCAGCAACCCTGGCATAAACGACTCCCTACTATTGCTATCGTGCCGGATAGAAAGGGTCTGGCCCGTTGTCCCAAAAATAACCTCCTGGTGAGCCACCAGTCCAGGAAGGCGGATGCTATGGATAGCTACGCCTTCAACCTGGCCACCTCGCGTGCCGCTTACCGTCTCTTTTTGGGGCGCCTTATACTGGAACGGGCGGCCTCTCGCCCGGACCATCTCCTGGGCGGTGGCCAGAGCCGTCCCTGAAGGAGCATCAAGCTTGCCTTCGTGATGCAACTCGATAATCTCAGCGTAGTCAAAGTACCTGGCGGCTAAGGACGACAAATGAATCATAAGAACGGCGCCTAATGCAAAATTAGGCGCTACCACGGCCCCAAGACCAGTGGACCGTGATAGTTCTTCCAATTCCCTGAGATTGTCTGGGGAGAGGCCGGTTGTTCCAATCACCGGAGAGGCGCCATGCCGGAAGGCCGTCCTGGCGTGGTCCATAGCCGCGCTAGCGACAGTGAAGTCCACCAACACCCTGGCCTTTACACTTCCCAGCAAAACGCTCAGGTCACGGAATACCGGCACAGTCGCGCCCCCAGAAAGGGGCAATATCCCGTCATCATGCTTGCGAGACGAAGCGCCTACCAGCTTGAGCGTCTGGTCTCGGGAAACGGCATTAAGGGTCTCTTGGGCCATTCTGCCCGAGGCCCCCGTAACGGCTACATGTATAGGTTTCTCGGCCACTAAGGCCTCCGTCTTCCTCCCATAGGAGGCCTGGACGGCCCCCGTGAAGGATCTCGGCTAAACTCCCGCTCGTGGCCTGGCCCGCCGGAGCGGGGTGGAAACCCGTCACCTCCATGCCTGGGTGGAGGGCCGGCCTGGGCGGCGGCCTGCCTGGCCTCTTCCAGAGTCTGGCCCAGGATAACAGCCTTCCGGGAAAGATTCACTCTACCCATCCGGTCTATCTCCATCACCATGACCATAATCTCGTCGCCCACCTGGACCTCGTCCTCAACCCTGGGCACCCGGTAATCAGCCAGCTCGCTGATGTGTACCAGGCCTTCTTTGCCCGGTAGGATCTCGACGAAGGCCCCGAAGTTCATGAGCCTGGTTACCCTTCCGGTGTAAGTAGCCCCTACCTCCACCTCACGGGTCAAGCTTTCGACCATCTTGATAGCCCTATTGGCTGCTTCTTCACTAGGCGAGCCGATGATGACCGTGCCGTCATCTTGGACTTCAACGGTGCACTTTGTCTCGCTTATGATAGACCGGATGGTCTTTCCCCCTGGACCGATGACCAGCCGAATTTTGTCAGGATGCACCTGTATTTTGTACATTCTAGGCGCGTATTTGCTTAGCTCCGGCCTGGCCTGATTGATAGTGGCCAATATCTTGTCCAGAATGAAAAGTCGAGCCTCACGGGCCTGTAGCAGCGCGTCGGTCAGTATCTGATGGGTAATGCCCTTAACCTTGATGTCCATCTGGAGAGCCGTGATTCCATCAGCCGTCCCTGCCACCTTAAAGTCCATATGCCCAAGGGCATCCTCTATCCCTTGGATGTCGGTTAGAACAACGTACCGACCATCGTCACCCATGACTAGACCCATGGCCACGCCGGCGACCGGGGTCTTAACCGGCACGCCAGAGTCCATCAGGGCCAGGGTGCTGCCGCAGACGCTGGCCATGGAGGTGCTGCCGTTAGAGCTGAGGACCTCCGACACCAAACGTATAGTGTAGGGAAATTCCTGCTCGCTGGGAATAACGGGAAGGAGTGCTCGCTCGGCAAGCGCCCCATGCCCAATATCCCGCCGGCTGGGAGTGCCTATGCGCTTGGTCTCCCCGACGCTGAACGGCGGGAAATTGTAGTGGTGCATAAAGCGCTTGCTATCCTCCGGCCCCAGGCCGTCCAGCTTTTGCTCTTCTCCAAGCGAGCCAAGCGTCGCAATGCTGAGGACCTGCGTCTGTCCCCTGGTAAACAGGCCTGAACCGTGGGTTCTCGGCAATATCCCAACCTCGCAGTTGATGGGCCTGATGGTCTTAGGGTCCCGTCCATCAGGGCGGAGGCCCTTGTCCAGGACATTACGCCTCAACTCTTCGGCGACGACACCAGCGAAAGCCGCGCCAATGGCCGCTGGCTCATATGTATCCTGGAGGCTGGCGACAACCTCGTCCTCCAGGGCGTCTACGGAGGCTTCTCTGGCGGCCTTCTCCTCCTGATATAGAAGATCGGAGAGGCGTGCGCCGACCATGCCCTTCACCGATTCTTTTATCCCAGCAGGCGCCACAGCCTCATGAATAGCCATCTTAGGCTTAGCCCTGTCGGCGATTAGCTCGTCCTGTATGGCGATTAGCTTCTTGTTGGCCTCCTGGCCTAGCCGGATGGCTTCCAGCATCAACTCCTCTGTCAACTGAGATGCGCCAGCCTCCACCATCATGACGGCATCCCTGGCGCCGGCAACCACCAATTCCAGCTTGCTCTCCTGCATCTGGGTATTCGTTGGGTTAATGATGAATTCGCCGTTTATGTAGCCGACTTTCACAGCGCCGACCGGCCCTTGGAAAGGGATCTCTGAGATAGATAGCGCAGCCGAAGCTCCCACAAGAGCGAGCAGCTCCGGTGGATTCTCCTGGTCCGCAGATAGGACCGTGGCAATCACCTGGATCTCGTTGCGCATGTTCTTGGGAAAGAGCGGCCTTATTGCCCTGTCGGTAAGCCGGTCAGCAAGGATAGCGTCCTGAGTGGGCCGTCCTTCCCTTCTGAAAAAACCTCCGGGTATCTTCCCAGCGGCATACAACCGCTCCTCATAGTCCACCGTCAAGGGCAAGAAATCCACCCCAGGACGGGGGTCCTTGCTAGCGCAAGCTGTAACCAGGACGATAGTCTCTCCAAATTGGACGGTAACGGCCCCACCGGCTAACTCGGCCACCCGTCCAACCTCCAAAACCAGCGGCCTGCCGCCCACCAATGTCTCGAATCGCTTTATCATTACTGAATCTTTCCCTTCCCGTTTCCCGGGTAGAACTCTACTAGGATCTTGTAGTTAATAGGTCCTAACCTGTACCAGTCTTCCCGCGGAGCTATTTACGTAGGCCGAGACGAGCAATAAGTGCCCGATACCTCCCGACATCCTTTTTGCTCAGGTAGTTGAGGTTCCTCCGCCTCTGGCCTACCAGCATCAGAAGACCCCTGCGTGAGTGGTGGTCGTGCTTGTGGATCTTGAGGTGCTCAACCAGGTGGTTTATCCTGTCGGAGAGCAATGCTACCTGCACCTCCGGCGAGCCGGTGTCCTTCGTATGAAGGCCAAACTGCTCAATTAACTCTGTTTTCTCAACGCTAGGCAGCATCACACCCCCTTGAGGCGAAATCACAACTTTCCTATTCTTTCGCCGTATTATAGCACAATGGGAAATGCGCCTGCAAAGAACCTACGCCGACCTGATGGCGGGTTCACCTCGATAGCCTCATATAACAGCAGGACTTCTTTATTGAGACCACGGGCATGAAGGACAGGTTGATTTGAAGAGCGTAATCCAATAGCAGCTTACAGACTATGCGGCCCAGAAGCTGGAGCCATACCGGTAAGGCCGTTAGTAGATAATTACCTCTTTCGCAGGCCCAGATAAGCGCTCCTTACCATCTCATCACCCATGAGGGCCTTCGAGGGGCCTTCCAGAGCTACGCGCCCGTTTTGCAGAACGTAGCCTCTGTCCGCTATCTCCAGCGCTACCCTTACATTCTGCTCCACCAGCAGAATTGTGATGCCCTCCTGGCGCAGGTCCCTTATGGTGGAGAAGATTGCTTCTATTACGATGGGCGCCAGGCCCAGCGATGGCTCGTCCAGAAGAAGCATCCTGGGCCGCCCCATCAGCCCACGCCCTATAGCCAGCATCTGCTGCTCACCGCCGCTGAGGGTGCCGGCCTTCTGTTTCTTGCGCTCAGCCAAGCGAGGGAAGAGGGTGAATACCTTCGCCAAGTCCTCCTCTATCCTCTTCCGGTCCTGGGCTGAATGGTAGCAGTAGGCTCCCAGCTTCAGGTTTTCTTCGACCGTCAGCGATTGAAAGACCTGCTTACCTTCCGGCACATGGCACATGCCCAGCCTCACGATCCGGTTTGGAGGCCGGCTGCTAATATCCTGCCCGTCCAGCAGGACACGCCCCCGCATGGCAGGAAGGACCCCAGATACAGTCTTTAGGAGCGTAGACTTGCCCGCACCATTAGCCCCCAGGATACTGACGATCTCGCCGCCATCGACTTGGACCGTTACGCCGTGGAGCACCTGAATGTTCCCGTAGCCGGCGTGGAGGTCCTCTACTTTAAGCACGTGAGTCTCCCAGGTAGGCGGCGATGACCTCCTGTTGATTCTTAATCTGGTCTGGGCTACCCTCGGCCAGCTTCTGCCCGTAGTTTATGACCACGATCTCGTCGGAAACATTCATTACCAGGTCCATGTTGTGCTCTACCAGGAGAATAGTCAAACCGCGTCTTTGTACTTCCAGCAACAGGGCGCAGAGGCGCTCTCGCTCCGCGTCATTGAGCCCGGCCGCCGGCTCGTCCAGGAGAAGAAGAGAGGGCTTGGCGGCCAAGGCTCGAGCTAGCTCCAGTAGCCGTTGTTCCCCGAAGGGCAGATTCCCGGCCAGTTCTTGGGCCCTTCCTCCCAGCCCCACATACTCCAGCCATGCCCCAGCCTCCTCGCGTATCCTGCCCTCCGCCTGTCGAGCTCGCGGCAGGGCCAGTGCTGCACCTAGAAGACCTGCCGGGGCCCAAGGATGGCAGCCGACCATCACGTTCTCCAGGGCGGTCAACTCCCGAAAGAGACGCACAATCTGGAAGGTCCTGGCAATCCCCCGGCGGGCCACGGCATCGGGCTTCCAGCCGGTGATCCCCAGGCCTTTGAAATGGATACTGCCTCCCGTAGGCGGTAGCACGCCGCTAATTAGGTTCAGGATGGTAGTCTTGCCGGAGCCGTTGGGGCCGATCATGGCCTTTATCTGCCCGTGCTCAATCTCGAAGCTCAGGTCAGAGACGGCCATGAGGCCTCCGAATGCCTTACGAAGGCGGTCTACCCGAAGAAGCGGGTTGGCGCTCATTCCTGTTCCTCGGCGAGGCCGGCCATGGTCGCCGGAGACTCCCGGAACCTGCCCACTATCAGGCGAGCTACCCTGCGAGAGAAGCCCACCAGGGCTTCGACCGCTCCCACGATGCCGCGGGGGAAAAAGAGGAGTACGATCAGGACGATGAATCCATTCACCAGCAAGCGATAGTCCTTGAAGAACTCGGTGAACTGAGGTAGCAGCTTCAGGAAGGCCGCCCCCAGTATGCCTCCCAGGACAGTGCCCTTGCCGCCGAGTATCGTCATTGTCACCAGATCGAACGAGGTCAGCACATCGACCTGCGTCGGGGATATATACTTCATGTAATGGGCCAAGAGGCTCCCAGCAATGGAAGCGTAGACCGCACTCAGGACCAAGACCCTCACCTTATAACTGGCGACGCTGATGCCGGAGGTCTGGGCGGCCAGTTCATCACTCTCTATAGCGCGCAGTATACGCCCGACCTGAGAATCGCCGATATTGCGGGCTACCACATAGAGAATCAGCGCGACTGCCCATGCAACCGCATAGTAGCCCAGGTCTCCTTTAACCTGAAGTCCTCCCAGCGAGAGGGTTGGCACACCCTGGATGCCCGTAAATCCGCCGGTCAGGTCGCCTCCCACCAGAAGAAAAGAATAGATGAGAACTCCCAGAGCCAGGGTAGCGATTGCCACGTGGAAGTGAGTGAGCGCCCCCATCAACGGAGCTCCGACCAGGTAGGCAATAATGGCTGTAAGCACACAAGCGGCGATGAAGGCGGCCAACGTAGGCACGCCTTTCACGGTCAGGATAGCTGTGGTATAGCCCCCGATAGCCATGAACCCGGCATGGCCCAGGGTTATCTGGCCTGCGTAGCCCAGCACCAGGTCCACCCCCATGGCTGCGATGGCGAAGATGCCCACCAGGACAACATAGCCGAGGAGATAGGAGTCCGCTAGTGGCAGGGGCGCTACGGCCAGGATTACCCCCAAAACGGCCAGGGGAAGCCAGCGGCGCATTCTACCTGGCGCCGAGAATCCCGTTGGGCCGCAGGCAGAGCAGCACGATCAGGAGCCCCAAGGTTATGACATCCTTGTAGAGCGATGGCAGCAGGCCCGCCGCAAAGCTCTCCAGCAAGCCCAGGGTCAGGCCTCCCACAACAACGCCCAGGTTGTTGTTGATCCCTCCTACTACCGCGGCCACGAAACCCTTGACGGTGATGGTTATGCCGCTTATGAAACTCATGAAGATAATGGGGGCTATCAGCACCCCCGCCATGGCCCCTACGCCGGCGCTCAGGACAAAGGCGAGCATGGTCATGCGCCGGGGGTCAATCCCCACCAAAGAGGCGGCGAGAGGGTTCTCTGCGCTGGCCCGCATAGCTATGCCGATCACAGTCCGGTCGAAGAAAACCCAGAAGCCTATCGAGATGACGCCGGAGATCACTAGAACGCCTATAGCCTGAGGAAGGATGGCCGCTCCCAGGAGGGTTACGGGTGTGTCGCCCAGAAAGGCTGGTAAACTAAAGGAATCCCTTCCCCAGAGAACGAGGGCCAGCCCCTGAAGGGTCATGGATACGGCCACGGTCACCATGATGACGATGAGCATCGGGAAATGGGCCGCCGGCCGGATGGCAAAGCGCTCCATAACCAGGCCCACGATTACAGCGAATAATATGGCCGCCATAATAGCCACGGGGATAGGGAAGCCGACGCCGACGGTCAGGAAGATGGCGGTCATGCCCCCTAGCATAGAGAACTCGCCCTGTGCCACGTTCAGGATACTGGTGGCCCTGTAGACTAAGGCCAAGCCAAAGGCTACCAGGGCGTAAACGCTCCCCAGGGTAAGCCCGGCGAAGAGAAACTGTATTATCTGGGAAGCGGACACCGCAGTCTATTTGGCTCCGGGAGCTAACCGTGCCCCTTGACCCAGCCAGATCTGGGCCACGGGCAGCAGGCAAGCGCCCAGCCCGCGTAG
>JAUYDP010000070.1 GCA_030691805.1 Dehalococcoidia bacterium
GGAGGAACTACGGCGTGAAGGTAAGCTTTGAGCTATCGCCTGCTAATAAAGCCCTCCGCAGAGAGGGACATACGGAGGCTACCTCAGAACATTAGGAGAAGCAGGAGTTAGGCGTTGCCGGTCTCTTCTACCAATATCTGGCCCAGGCGGGTCGTTTTCGGCGCCGGCGCACTCGATAACCTGGCAAAGGAGTTGGGGCGGTGGGCCGGTGGCAACGCCTTGCTGATAACCGACCAGCGGATGGCAGCCAGCGACGGCGCGGCCAGGGTGAAGGCTGCTGCTAAGGAAGCGGGCCTGACCCTGCACGTTTTCGATCAGGTGGAGGAAAATCCTAGCGATAAAACCGTACATCTTGCGGCCGAGGCTATTCTGGACACGGGACCCGCAGTACTCGTTGGCCTGGGTGGCGGAAGTCCGCTGGATTGCGCGAAGGCGGCCAATATCATAGTTTGCAATGGGGGCCGGATTCAGGACTATGACCTGACCAATCCCAGTAAGGCCAAGATAGGGAAGGCGTTGCCCTGGGTCTCCATTCCCACAACGGCAGGGACCGGGTCTGAGGTCTGCCCCGTGACGGTGGTCACCGACAGCCGGCGCCATGTCAAGTTCTCCATCAGCAGCCCCCGCCTGATAGCCGAGGTCTGCATTGCCGACCCTGACCTGACCGTCACCATGCCGCCTGACCTAACAGCATGGACTGGGGCGGACGCCCTAACCCATGCCGTCGAGGCTTACTACTCCCGCGTGGCTTTTCCTGTAGGCAGCGCTCTGGCGCTGGAATCAATCAGGCTGATTGGGAAATACCTCCCGATGGCCGTACGGAATGGCACAGATATGGAGGCCAGGGAACAGATGTTGATGGGCAGCCTGCTGGCGGGAATAGCCTTTGCCCAGAACGCCCTGGGCCTGGCGCATGCCATGGCCCACCAGCTTACCAGCGAGTTCGGGCTTCAGCACGGGCTGGCTAATGGAATTGTGCTGCCTTTGGTAATGGAATTCAACGCCCGAGGAGCGCCACAGAAGCTGGCGGCGGTGGCCCAGGCACTGGGAGCGCCCACATCCGGTCTCGGTGATGCTGAAGTAGCCAATAAGGGGATCGAGGCCGTCCAGGCGCTCCTGGCCTCCATTGGAATTCCCAGCAGGATAGAGGGCGTCACTCTAACGGAATCGGTTAAGGAACGCCTCGTGGCCCAGGCCATGGGGGACACCCTCTTCGGGCTGAACCCCGTAAAGGCCACGGCGTCGGAAATTTCAGAGCTATATAACAGAGTCATTTGATAGGTAAGGAGTGACAATTTGCGAGTCTTGATCACAGGGATTACTGGGATGGCGGGGAGCCATCTGGCGGAGTATCTGCTGGGCCAGGGCTATCAGGTATTTGGCACATACCGTTGGCGGAGCCGCATGGACAACTTAAGTGACCTCACGTCCTCCGGTCGGGTCAATCTCATTGGTGATAGCAGCCCTATCGCTAATGTGGCCCATCTTAGCGAGATGGTTGATGAGCGCCAGAGGCCGGAGGCCGCCAATCTAATAGAATCGGACTTAACCGATGCTGTATCCATACGACGTGTGGTGGGGGCTATACGGCCGGAACGCATCTTTCATCTTGCTGCCCAGAGCTTCGTCCCAACATCCTGGAACGCCCCGGCCGACACCCTTGAGACCAACATCATTGGCGAGTTAAAGCTACTGGAGGCTGTGCGAGAGGCGGGGATCAACCCGCTCATCCACATCGCCGGCTCCTCCGAGGAGTATGGCCTCGTCTATCCCAACGAAGTGCCGATTAAAGAGACCAATCCACTGCGGCCCTTGAGCCCATATGCAGTTAGCAAAGTGGCCCAGGAGATTCTGGCCATTCAGTACCACCATAGCTACGGGCTGCGGTGCGTGGTGACTCGAGCCTTCAACCATGAGGGCCCCCGGAGAGGACATGTCTTCGTCACTTCCTCTATTGCCAGACAGATCGCGGAGATTGAGAAAGGGCTGGCGCCACCGATTATCCGGGTTGGCGATACTACCATAGAGAGGGATTGGACGGACGTACGGGATGTGGTCAGGGCCTACCATCTTGCGCTGGAAAAAGGCAAGCCCGGCGAAGTATACAACATCGGGAGAGGCGAGTCTATGACCGTCAGGGCTATGTTGGACATGCTTCTGTCGTTGACCAAGGTCCCCATAACGGTGGAGCAGGACCCATCTCGCTTCCGCCCATCAGACGTAAGGCTGCTCTGTTGCGATTGCACGAAATTCAAGAGGGAGACCGGATGGGAGCCTGAGATACCCTTTAGCAAGACACTCCAGGACCTATTGGATTATTGGAGAAAGAGAGTATGATTACAGGGTCCTGGCCCATGGAGCTGTAGTAGCGAGGCATGCCTCGCCACTACATGGGGCCGTGAGCGTCATCAAGTTTGGAACCGATGGCTGGAGGGCAGCCATCGCCGAGGACTTCACCTTCCAGAACGTCCGTATCTGCGCCCAGGCGGTGGCCGAATACCTCAAGGAGTTGGGGGATTCAGAACGGGGTCTGGTTGTGGGATATGACACCCGTTTTGCCTCGGAACACTTTGCCGCTGCTGTGGCTGAGGTGGCTACCGCCAACGGTATTAAAGTTTACCTGTGTGATAGGGCCGCCCCTACGCCTGCCATAAGTTACGCCGTGCTGACCAAGCGAGCGGCTGGGGGAGTGGTTATTACTGCCAGCCATAATCCCTGGACGGACAATGGTTTCAAGTATAAGCTGGATTTTGG
>JAUYDP010000079.1 GCA_030691805.1 Dehalococcoidia bacterium
CGGAGATCTGCAAGGAACTTGACATGCTGCAATGAGAGAAGTTAAATACATTGGAACTAATGGCCTACAACGGGACGTAAACCATGAAACAGATCACCGCCAGCATCACTCAGCGGGGCCAGGTAACCATTCCGGCTGAGATCAGGCGGCTCCTGGGGGCCAAGCCACGGGGCAAAATCGTCTTCCAAATAGATGGTGGTGAAGTGAGACTCGCCCCCGTCGAGTTCACCCTGGAAACTGCCTACGGGTCGGTGAAGCCTCTCCATAGGCCCGAAAACTTCAAAAAGCTTATCGGAGAGGCCATGGAAGAGCACGCCGAAGAGGTAGTGCGCAAGATGCAAGGCCAGTGAACCTTGTGCACGCAGCGCAGCGAGTTATTGAGCGCTTCGGATCAATTTCATGTCTGCTCGAAGCCAGTCATTCACTAAGTCTTGGATGTCAACTTGCTTTTTTTCCGCAAGGTGAGTTAAAAATTCGTTGACATCGGGCTCGAGATAAATGGGGAAATTAAAGATCGCGCTGGGATGGTAGAACCTACCACGTTTACCCTTCGAAAAGTCGTATTCTGCTTTCATGGGTTCGCTTCGCGATACTGTTGCTCTTCCATCTTTGTTGCTTTGCGCGCCGAGATGATGCGAATTCGGCATAGGTCACCCTCCACCTGCTCAAAGGTGTGTATCACTACACGCAGAACTCCTGTACCGTCGAGGCCGAGTGTAATCCATCGGTCCTCCTGTTCACTGTGGTTCTCCTCATAAATGGACAGTTGACTGGGATCGCGAAAGACGCTGGCCGCTTGACGGAATGAAAAATGATGTTTGCGGATGTTACTCCGTTCTTTGACGGGGTCCCAATCAAACTGATAGCGCAGCTTTCTACCTCGATCTGCACATAGTCTACCACGATTGAGGGCAAAGAGCCACGCGTGTCGCGCGACTATGCTCAGCAGCGGTGCCCTTGGCTCGGGATAAAGTCCCCCGCTCACCGCCCAAGTGGGTGACAAGCCCTTCGTAACACATTGAGTTGCTTCCGTAAGGCTTCGTCCTCGTTTACTCGCCAATTTATTCAAAGCTCACAATTCGCCCCTGGGCTGCCGCGGGGCCGACTTTGGTCAATCCCCTACGTCGCTCCGCCAATGTGCTCCTTGACAGCCCATGCCGTATGGACGATCACAGAACTTGACAGCATTCAATGAAAAGAGTCAAATACATTGTAACTATTGATATTCAATGTGAGGCAAGTCATGAAACAGATAACCGCCAGCATCACTCAACGGGGCCAGGTAACCATTCCGGCTGAGGTCAGGCGCCTTCTAGGGGCCAAGCCACGGGGTAAGGTAGTCTTCCAGATCGTTGATGGCGAAGTGAGACTTGCTCCTGTCGAATTCACCCTGGAATCCGCCTACGGCTCGGTCACTCCCATCAACAGGCCTGAAGATTTCGAGGAGCTTATCAGAGAGGCCATGGAAGAGCACACGGAAGAGGTAATACGGGAGATGAAGAGTAGATGAGATTCCTGGACGCCAATATTATTCTTCGTTACCTAACTCTTGATGACCCAACCAAAGCAGAGCATTGCCTCGCCCTATTTCAGCGAATAGAGCGCGGGGAGGAACAAGCAACGACCTGCGAAGTGATTCTACACGAGGTTCTTTATGTTCTCTCCTCTGCACGTCATTATGACTTGAGCCACCAGGAAGCTGCAGGCCGCCTGCGTCCCATTATTACTTTGCGAGGGCTCAAGCTTCCCCAGAAGCAGATCTATCTAAGAGCCCTGGATCTGTACGCGTCTGCTCCCTTCCTAGATTTTGGCGATGCACTAAGCATCGCGCACATGGAGGAGCAGGGGATAAAAGAGATCTATAGCTACGATAGGGACTTCGACCGGATTGACGGCGTTCAAAGGGTGGAACCATGAACGCTGAACAGGGACACTATTCTTCCTACCGGAATTTCTGGCACAAGGACCGAAGACCGGGATATCACACGGGTCTCTCCCGCTAAGCGCGCCGACTCAACCTAAAATAGAACGGCTGTCTGTGATAAAACAAGTATTAGGTCAACGCGCTCTAAGTCCACCCATCGTTCGCGTCCAGCAGCTCGTTGATGATGTTCTCCACCCGCTTGCTGCTGCCCCACATACCCCACATGGGCACCGGGCCGCGGTAGGCGTCTATCAACTCCCGGACGCACCGCCGGAAGGAAGCCTCGTCGGAGGCCTCGATGGCCACTACCGACTGGGTAGCTTCATCTATGGGTATCTCCCAACTTTCCTCAACGACCACTCCGCCTGGCAGTATCCTTTGCTTCTGTCCAATGGTCTCGGCAAGGCCGAGACCCACGCCGTGTTTTTTGGCTATTGCCTTGAGGTCAGCTTCTTTAATTGGGATAAGGGCATCCCCAGGATACCATCTCATCTTGCCTTGAATCATTGCCATTAATGTCTCCTATTCGGCTTCCTGTACCTTGGGAGCCAGGTATTTCTGGTACCCCGCCCTGCGGGCCTTACGATCATCCTTATTAACCATGAACCACTCCCTGCCCAACTCCACGTGGTAGGTGTGGTGTTGTAACCACTGTTCCGCCGAGTACCGGCCATGCTTAGCCTCCTCCTCAGTGAACAGGACCTTGATCTCACCATTCACCACCGTCAGATGGCCCCGGATGCCGCAGGTCGGGCAGATCACCGTCTTCCGGTCCTTCAGGATGCGGATGATGCTGTCGTTGCAGACCGGGCAGATGCCCGGCTCTCCAAGATAGGTAACCTTGCCGGTCGTTGCCGCCCTGGCCACCGCCTTGCCCATCTCCAGGCAGCGGGCCTGGTTCATCTCGTCCATCATAGCATCGCCGGGCGAGGCGCTGTGGATCAATGCCCGGTCCACTACTTTCATTCCCCACTTCAGGAAGAGGCTGTTGGGCAGAGTAAAGGCGTAAGAGTGAAATCCCCGATTGCCGTAGGTCATAATCAGGGCCCCGGGCTTACCATAGAGCGGAATGGGGTAGCCTTCGCAGACCAGTCGGTCCATAAATAGCTTCAGGACCGCTGGGGCGCTAATATAGTACACCGGAGATCCCAGTATGATGGCGTCGTAGCTATATACACGTTGCAACAGCCCGTTGAAATCGTCCTTCAAATGGCAGGGGTTCTGGCCGGTATGGCAGCGGGCGCACCCGGTGCAAGACCTGATGTGGTAGTTTGTAAGACGTATGATCTCAACCTCTGCCCCTTCCTCTTCGGCCCCTCTCAGGGCCTCTTTCAGGAAGACTTCGGAGTTTCCCTGCCGGCGGTAGCTAGCCAGCAGGCCCAGGATCTTCATAGCGCGGCTCCTTATGAATAAATAGGGTTGGTTATTGGCGATGCCATTCTAGCATACGTGGCGGGAGTGACGCCAACCCAGCCTGCTTGACGGGTGCGATGCGGATTCCCGCAAGGAGGATGAGTCTGCCGAATGAATTCGGCGCTAGGCGGGTCATGTAGCGCCGAATCCATTCGGCAGATCGTGTGCCTTAAACCTCCTCCGTGGAATCTTGACACATACCCTTGCTTGACCTCGCCCGCCTGACCCGCTAGAATGCGCATAATCCCCGCCAGGAGTTCAAGTTACCGTCCTGCCGGATATTGGACAGAGCGTTATGTGGAGTAGGGGAGGAAGACCAGGTGGGTGACGAGCAAGGCATCCTTAGCGAGCTATCCCAGGCCATCATCAAGGGACAGCCGGAAGTTGCCCGGGCCAAGACTCAGGAGAGCCTGGCCCGGGGCGTAGACCCCTTCGTGACCATCCAGGCCATGCAGAAGGCCATGAGCATCGTGGGAGTCTACTACGAGCAGAAGCTCTATTATCTGACGGAGATGTACATGGGCGCCCAGGCGGTCCAGGCCGCCGGAGAGGTGCTGCGCCCTTATCTGAAAGGCCGGGCCGGAGAGGCCGGCCGCATCATTCTGGGGACCGTCCGCAACGACATCCACGATGTAGGCAAGAATTTGGTGCGCATAGTTTTGGAGGCCAACGGCTTCGAGGTCCACGACCTGGGCGTCAACGTCCCCAGCCAGACCTTTCTCCAGAAGGCTCGGGAGCTGGACGCCGATATCATCGGCATGTCCTCGCTGTTGACGATCAGCATGTCGGAGATGGAGAAGACCATCAAGGCCCTGGCGGAGGCCGGGCTGGCGGGCGAGATTCTCACCATGGTGGGAGGCGCGCCCCTATCCCAGGCCTTCGCCGATAAGATTGGGGCCGATGCCTACGCCCGGGACGCCGCCGAAGCCGTCCGTGCCGCCCAGGCACTGGTCCAGAGACGGCGGGGAACCGGAGCTTAGTACATCCAAGGTGGCCAGAGGAGACGATGAACCCATGAACCCCAAAGAACGATTCATAGCCGCCATGCGGGGCCAGGAGCCCGACTTCGTCCCGGCAGACCCGTGCCTGGACAGCATCGTCCCCGCCAGGGCGGCAGGGGTGCGCGTCGACCAGTTCTACCTGGACCCCCAGGTCTGCGCCCAGGCCCTCCTGGCTACCCACGAGATGTTTGGCTTTGATGGTATTCAACTGGGCTGCGGCTCCGGCCAGTACCCGGAGCTCTTCGGGGGCCGGTGCGTCTATCCGGAGGACTCCTACCCCATCCGGGAAGAGCCGGTCTTTACGACGAAGGAAGAGCTGGACCGGGCCCAGGCGCCGGACCCTCACCAAGTGCCCGTCTTCCGGTCTATGATCGAGGCCACCCGGCTGCTTTCGGAGAGGATCGGGGACAGAGTAGCCATAGGGGCACGGACGCCGGGCACCTTTAACGTGGTGCGGGCTCTAATCGGGGTGGACGCTCTTCTGAGGGGGCTGGCTACCGACCCCGGCCTGGTGCACCGGGCCGCCGAGTTGGCCTGCGAATGCCTGATCGCCGCCGGCAAAGCCTATCTGGAAGCCGGGGCCATCTACGTCCATTACCCTGACGCCGTTTCCTCCCCGGCGTTCCTCTCTCCACGCCAGTACCGGGAATTCGCCATGCCCTACCATGCCCGCTTCTTCACCGCCATGAAGGAGGCGGGGGCCCTGACCGTCTACCATCCCTGTGGCGGGGAGTACCCCATCCTCTGCGAGATACGAGAGGTGCCGGGAGTGGACGCATACCACTTCAGCGAGCTGGTGGACGTGGGAGTGGCCCGCCAGATCTACGGGCCGGAAGCCGTCCTGTGGGGCAATGTGGACCCCCATGTCACCATGCTCATGGGAAGCCCTGAGGACGTGGAGCAGCAGGTGGCAGCCATCATCGGCAAGGCAGGGCGCATGGGGAACCTGGTGATGTGCCTCGGGTGCAGCACTCCGGGCAATACGCCCCTGGAGAACCTGAAGGCCCTGGCCCAAGCGTGCCGCGAGCACGGAAGGTATCCGCTGGTGCGGGTGACTGGGTGATTAAGTCATGACTGGCTCGTACATACCAAAGCGCGGAAGGTGAAGGAGGCGGCCAGACTTGGGAGCGAGGCTTCGTATGATCGGGGACAAGCCCCTACGCTACGTTCCCAGATGGTAAGGGCGATTAATCGGCCCCAACGTTCTTCCCTA
>JAUYDP010000178.1 GCA_030691805.1 Dehalococcoidia bacterium
GGCTCCCGGCCCGTGGCTCCCGGTCCAGCTATTCCTTCCAGCTCCCGCCCAGCTCCCGCCGCGCCGCTTCGTACTGTGGGTCCACCGCCAGCGCAGCCCGGAAGTCGGCGGCGGCCGCTTCCCGCTGGCCCAGGTTGAGGAGGACCAGCCCGTGGAAGTAGCGGGCCGGCGCATGTTTGGGGTCCAGACGTGAGGCGGTCTCGAAGCGGGCCAGGGCTTCCGTCCAGCGTCCTTCCCCAAACTCTATCAGCCCCAGGTTGAAACTGGCCGGAGCGCTGTCGGACTTGAGGTCCAGAGATGCCAGGTATTCTTCCCTGGCCTTTTGGGTGTTCTTTTCACTGGTGTAGATGTTTCCCAAGGCCAGGTGGGCCTCGCCCAGAAGGATGGCCGCCTCCTCCCGGCTCAGTGCCCCAGGTTGGGGGGGCTGAGGGGTATCAGCGCCCCGGGGAAACCCCGCTAAAAGTAACATATAGAGCGCACGGGCCTCATTGAAGCGTCCTAAACGCAGGTAGGCCTGGCCAAGCTGCCGGTAAGCGTCGGGGGCCTGCAGCGGCTGGAGCCGTCCTGCCAGGTCTTCCAGTTGTGTTATGGCCTCCTCCAACCGACCGCCAGAGAGGTAGAGCCTGGAAAGAAGTATTCGGTAAGGATCCGAGGCCGGGCTGCGGGCCAGGGCTCCTTGTGCCAGCATAATGCCTCGCTCCAGGCTGCCGTTGGCGCCGGACTGCTCGAAACGGGTAAGTTGGAGGTCCGCCAGCCGGAAATAGGGGTCACCATCCAGTGGATTAAGCCAGGCCGCCGCCTCCAACAAGGTCTCGACCTGCCCGGGGTCCTGGGTCGCCTCCGCTTGGGCTAGGAGTAGCTGTTCATACCATATGCCGCTCACTACGAAGAAGAATACCACGCAAACGGCCAATCCTGACCACCGCCGCCAAGGCCAGCGATGTTGTAGACTAGAAACAAGCCACGTTTGTGGACTCGGAGGGGGACCGAAGTGGGGCAGGCCCCCCTCCCCGCCTGGGCGGACAGAGACGTCCGCCCCTACGTCGGGATCAATGGGTTTTGGGTCCGCCCCTACGGTTGGATTGATGGGTCCGGCGTCTGCCCCGGCGTTTGGATTGATGAGTTTGGGGTCCGCCCCCACGTTTGGAATGGTGGGTTCAGCGTCCGCCCCCACGTTTGGATTGATGGGCCTAGGGTCCGACCATGCGATTGGATTGGTGGGTCCGGCGTCTGCCCCTACGATTGGATTGATGGGCTTAGGGTCTGCCCATACGCTTGGATTGATGGGTCCGGCGTCCGCCCCTACGTTTGGAATGGTGGGTTTGGGGTCCGCCCCTGCGTCTTGGTGCGAGGATGGGTAGCTCACGCCGGCCTGTAGGGGCGGTTCATGAACCGCCCCTACAAATTGCGCATGAGGCCGCTGCGCTGGCAAATATCCTGGCAGCGCTTTCCCTGATATGGCCAGATAGATTCCCGCTTCGAGGGCGAACAACATGCCAATGGCCGGTATGTACCAGTCCAGCTCCACCAGGTTGTGCAGGGAACTGGCTATCAGACCTGCGGCCAGCCCCACCAACAGTCCCTGCGGTGGTGTCCTGGCTTCCGCCGTCCTTAATAATTGCGTAACCCAAGCCACACCCAGGATGCCGAACAGGACCAAGGATATTATTAATGCCAGCGCTCCAGCTTCTGCCCCTATCTGTAGGAAAAAGTTGTGGGTGAAGCGGGAGTAGAATTGGGGGTCGCGCTGGTAGGTGGGGAAAACCGCCTCGTAAGTTCCCAGGCCAGAGCCAGAGAAAGGGCGGGAGGCCATGATGCGAATCGCCCCTTGCCAGTAGTCCAGCCGGGGGGCCAGGGTGTCCTGGCCTTCGCTACCGGAGGCTGCTCTGGCCACTGCTATCGCCCCCTGGTATCCCAGGTCCAGGGTTTGCGTAAGGCTGCTTTGGGAAATTAGGAAGGCTACAAGGACCGAAGCGGCGCCTATGGGGGCCAACCACCCCACAAGGGCGCGGGGCCTTCCACGAAAGGCCCAAGCCACCAAGGCCAGGGCCGGCACAGAGGCAAACCAGGCGCCCCGGGAATACGTCAACATGAACGTGCTCCCGAGAAACACCGCCACCGTGCCGTAGGCAAGCTTTTCCCGCCCTGATGCGCTGCCAAGATAGAGCGCCAGGGCCAGGGGGAGCAGTAGGAGCAGGTATCCGCCGAAGTGGTTCTTGTTCCCGAAGATGGAATTCATCACGGGCAGGGCCAGGTTACCTACTTCGCCCCAGTAGAAGTAGACCGCCAGCACGGCCATGAGAACGCCCAGGAGGAGAAGGTATTGTGAGAAGAAGCGCATATGGACCGGCCGGAAGGCGGAGGCGGCCAGGTAGCCTAGCAACCCGTACGACAGCCACTGTCCTAACGAGATAAGGCTGGCGCTTTTGTCCAGGGAGAGGATGGCGCTTGCCCCCAGCAGCGCACCAAGGGCCAGGCCGGCCCGGATGGGCCATTTGCTACCAGTCCACGGCGCGCCGCCCATTAGCAGGTATACCGCTCCCAGCCCGAATACGGCGGCTTGGAGGGCCAGGGAGAATAGTGGAAGTCGCGAATAGACGCCCAGAAGGGTGGCGGCCATGAGGATCCCGAGACCCAAGCGGATAAAAGCGCCTTGCCTGTTGCTGTCCATTTCCGGCATTCTAGCACAAACCTTTGTTCTTCAACATGGTGACCAAGCTCGTGGCGGGCGAATCAGAGCAGATTCGCTTTTCTCGATTTGAGCCAAAGGAACCCTGCCGAATCAGAAAAAATGTCACTGAACGTAGGCTACCCTCAGATTTTGGCGGCTGTGGGAATAGCGGGCCGAGGCCCGTGTTGGCGAAAGGCGTCGTGAGAGGCTGGCCCAGGGCAGGCGTCGTTGTTGTGGTCTTAGCAGCGCTTCTGGCGATTGGCTTCTACGCATCGCGAAATGGAATCCGGCCGGAAGAGCTGGCTGCCCTCGGGTATCCCGGCGTCTTTCTGGTGATGTTAGCCTCTGGCGCGAGCACGTTCTTTCCTGCGCCCGGCCAGGCAACGGTCTTAGTAGCGGGAGCGCTGTGGAACCCCATCGTGGTGGGAATAGCGGCGGGGCTGGGTAACGCCACCGGGGAGCTGGCCGGCTTCGCCTTGGGTAGAGCTGGCACAGCAATGCTGCCAAGATACCGGAACCAGCGCTGGCTGGTGGCGGTAGAAAGGGTGCTCAGCCGTTACGGGTTCTTCGCGATTCTGGCCATGGCG
>JAUYDP010000214.1 GCA_030691805.1 Dehalococcoidia bacterium
GCTTACTCCTTCAGTCGCTTACAGCTAGGCGCGCACCGGGGGACGGCCCATGATAAAGGGGAATATAAGCACAAGGCCCGCGATCCAGGCCAGGACAGCCACCGCCATAAACCCCCAGAACACAACTTTCTGATTCCTGACCCCGATCCCCGCGTCGAACAGTAGCACGCGAATGCCGTTCAGGGTATGGTAAAGGACGGCGGCCCAGAGCAGCAGGTCCAGGGCTAGAAAGAACGGCTGGGTAAGCTGGGACAGGAGCTTGTCGAAGTTGACACCCTGAGAACCCGCAGTGGAAGAGGAGATAACAATGATATGCATAATGAGGTATCCACTGAGGGCCAGCCCGGAAATCCGGTGGAAGGTCCAGGCCCACATTCCCGTCCGGTAATTGGCAGGCCAGAGTGGGGTATTCAGGTTCCGCTCGCGTGTCTTGGCCGTCCTGATCATGGGGTCCCTCCTGAGTAGTGTCCGAAGGCGCTTGCAGCGTCCAAAGTATACCATACGGTGTCCGGCTAGACTAGCGGTTCCACCAGTAGCTGCTTACGTCTTTCAATTCTCTAAAGCGCCTGCCAGTACCGGCGGCCAGCTTCCCGAACCAGCCGCCCGTATCCTGGCTTAGGGAAATGACCGCCGAGAACGGTTATCCCTTCGGCCTCGATTCGGTCCAGGAGCCGATGGCGAGTCTGACGCGCCCCTTGAACATCCATGTCAAAGCCGAAGGCGCAGTCAGCGTTAGCGACTTGGGCCGGATGCACGATTACGTCACCGGTGATTACGGCCGAACGGGCACGGGAGACGACTAGAACGCTCATGTGGCCCGGGGTGTGTCCGGGGGTATGAATGGCCTTGACCTCATCCGTGATGTTGAGGTCGCCGGATATAAGTTCCAGCCCGCCTAGAGTCTCGAGGGCCGTAACAGCCTGCTCCAGATGGGTAAGGGACCAAGCAGCCTGCACCTCCGGCCGATGGAAGGTCTCCCAGTCAGCCTGGTGTACGATGTACCGGGCGCGAGAGAACGTGCGGCGTCGCCGGCCGTCCTCTTGTATCACGTTCCAACCGACGTGGTCACGATGTAGGTGGGTGAGGAATACCACGTCCACATCCTCGGGACGGAGGCTAAGTGACCGAAGCTTTTCGAGCAGGAGGCCGCCGCCCGGAATCTTGAAGGAGTTGGCGATTTCCCCGCCTGCGGCGCCGATGCCCGTATCCACCAGTATGGTCTTGTCTAACGACCGTATCAGGTAGCAACCAACGTTCACGCGCCACGCACCAGGTCCGACAAAGGCGTCGGGATAGCCCTGGCGGTAGCCCTCCCACTCCTCGGCCGGCACCGAGGGAAACAGCCAGTCCAGAGTTAAAGGGTGGGCCAGCACAGCGTCGGAAAGACCGATGATTCGTACGTTACCGATAGTAATCTGGCTGCCAGCCATTATTTGTCTCCTTTTCCCATATTGAGAGTTTTGAATTACTTCTGTAGTCGGCATCGTCCCCGCTGCCGACGATCGGGGTCAGGGACGACCCCGACTATAGGACCAGGTGTTGTTCAACAGTCTCCGTATTATAGCTTGACCATGGCGGCTGCTTCCAATTAGGCCAGCTTCCCCTAACAAATCCCGCATGAGTGTGGTATGGTTTTGGTGTTGTTGCTAAACTTATGAGGGAAACTACTACCGACCTTGAGGGAAGCAGGCCCCGCCCCTCGCGAAGATGGATCATCGCCCTGGTCCTTTTTTTCATTACGTCGGCAGTAGAGGCCCTGGGCGTGAGCCAGGTCTTCGCCTTCATGCCTCTCTACCTCCAGGAGATGGGCCTGCCCAAAGAAGAGGTCCCGCACTGGGTCGGCCTAATGAGCTCGCTCATCTTTGTTTTGGGGCTACCGCTCGTGCCGCTATGGGGCGTTTGGGCGGATAAGTACAGCCGCAAGGCCGTCATTATCCGGAGCGCCATAGTGGAGGCTGGCGTTTTCGTCCTGGTGGCCTTGAGCCGCCAGCCCTGGCAACTGGCCGGAAGCCTGATGATGGTGGGGTTTCAGTTGGGAAATACTGGAGTTATGCTATCGTCACTGCGAGACCTGGCGCCCAAGAGGCGGTTGGGCACGGCCATCGCCGTATTTGGGGCCAGCTCGCCCGTGGGTTTTGCTGTCGGGCCTGCCTTGGGAGGCATTATGATAGACGGCCTCCACACGTCCCTCTCGATGGTCTACACCGTATCGGCTGCGCTCTCGATGGGTACCGCCATAATGCTCGGCATTGGATTTCGTGAGGTGCGTCCCAAGACAGTCCCCAGTGGCCGGGTACTTGACCTGGCGTACGGCGCGATCCGGGGCGTCTTCACCGACTTAACCACCAGAGGGCTCTTCGCCCTCTTCGGGACCGCTTTTCTAGCCAGGCAAATGTCCAGCCCGTTCCTGCCCATCCTGGTGGACCGCCTGCACGGAACACAGCCTGGACTGGCCAGCGCGGTGGCGCTGGTCGTGGGGACGGCGGCCCTGGTAGGCGGGTTGATCGCCGCCTTTGCGGGCGTTATCGGCGACCGCATCGGGTTCAGAACGGTGCTGGCGGGTGCTCTCCTGGGGGCAGGGCTAGCCCTCGTGCTCATGCCCCTAGCCCCCGGCGTGCCTTGGCTGGCCGGCGCCAACGTAGCCTACGCCTCCCTTAACGCGGCAGTCACTGCCATGATTTTCGGGCTGCTGGCAACGGAGTTGCCGCCGGAGCGGGCCTCGGCGACCCTCAACCTGGTCTATCTGCCGCTTTACATCTCCGGGATAATCGGCCCCTCTATCGGGGCACTTGCGGTCACCGCCGGTATCCAAACGACATACACCCTCGCAGGGTTCGTATTGGGCCTGGGCGGCTTATTCGTGATTACCAGGATGCGCCGTCCCGTCGGCCATAGTTAGGACTCCATTGTACGACGAGAACCAAACTTCCATTTCAACCGGGCCCTGGGCGTGCTTACCGCTGTCACGCAGGAATACTACAGGGTTGTGGTCGGTCCGTACGAGGACGGGAAGGTCTGCGAGCATGGGCAGGTGGAGCCAATTCATTAGCTTTTCTCCGCCGCCCAACCCCAGCATAAACCACAGAGACCACAGAGATCATGGAGATCATGGAGATCATGGAGATTCCAATAGTTTTTCTTTGAGCAAATCAGGTTTCAACCGCGGAGAACGCGGAGATTTCAATTGCATCCCTTCTAGAGAGATGATCTGTCGCTAAAGTCGCAAACCAACGATTCATCACAATATTCACACTTTATGTCATTATGAGCGTAGCGAAGAATCTTTCCCGTGACGAATCAAAGCTTGTTACTTCGTGTGTAGTGAGTTTCTTCGCCTCCGCTGCTCTCCGGCTCAGAAGGACATAGCGTAAGCCAACTATTCGTTCTCTATGGTCTCCGCGGTCTCTGCGGTTAAAAACCCCTGGGAAAGCTATTTCTCCGTTATGTCCACGCTGGTGATGCGCACGTCCTCGGTGGGAACGGACGGCTCGCCGGTGGGGCTCATCCGTACCGGCACATTGGCGATTTTGTCCAAGGTCTCCAGTCCACCTTTGTCGGACACCAGGCCGAAGATAGTGTAGTTTTTCGGCAGGGCATAGTCGGCGTGCACGACAAAAAACTGGCTGCCATTGGTATTCTTCCCGGCATTGGCCATGGCAACAGTTCCTCGCACGTAGTTGCGGCTCACCGGCTCGTCCTCAAAGCGGTATCCGGGAGTGCCTGCCCCCGTCCCCGCGGGGTCGCCCGTCTGGACCATGAAGTTCTTAATGATCCGGTGGAACTTAACATTGCTGTAATAGCCGTCCCGGGCCAAAAAGACGAAGTTGTTGACGGTCTTGGGGGTTTCCTTTGCGAAGAGCTCTATCTGCATGTCACCCAGGGTCGTATGCAACGTGGCTGTGTAGCTCTTGTTCGGGTCAATGGTCAAGGCCGGGGGCGCAGCGTACTGTTTGCCCAAATTGGTTTCTCCTTGTGTCGGTGTTACGCCCTGCGGCGGAGCGGTTGGCTTGGCTGGTGTGGGCTTAGGGACTGGCGTCGCCGTTGTGATTGGAGCGGCTGTTGGCGACTGGCACCCTGATGCCGTAGCCAATGCCATTAGTAATACAAGGACCAGCTTCCAAAAGGGGAAAAACGCGTGTCTCATTCTGATGCCTCGAAGCGCAGGGTAATACAGCTTAGGATAACATCGTAGAGTAGTCTGTTTCAACTTCAGTCTATTCTACTTCGCTGAACTTGGCTTTTGGCGCCCCGCAGGTCGGGCATTTATCGGGGGCCTCGCCGTAGATAGTGTGGCCGCAGACGCCACATACTAAGATGCGGTTCAATGGCAGGTCTTTGCCACCATTGAGTGAGGCCAGCGCCTCGGCGTACAACCCGTGATGGATCTTCTCCACTGCAAGGGCATTGGAAAAGGAGTTAGAGGCTGCCTTGTTTCCTTCGCTTTCGGACTCGGCCAGAAACTTGGGGTACATCTCCCTGAATTCATATCCCTCGCCATTAACGGCCGCCTGGAGGTTCTCCGCTGTGCTCTTTACGCCTCCCAAGACGCGCAGATGGGCCAGGGCGTGCACGGTCTCGGCCTCGGCCGCCGCCCTGAACAGCCGGGCAATTTGCGGGTATCCGTCACCTGCGGCTTTCCTGGCAAAGGCCAGGTAGGTCCGGTTGGCCTGGCTCTCGCCGGCAAAGGCTTCTTTAAGGTTTTCGATCGATCCCATTGGAAGACTCCTTTCTGTCGTTTAGTTGGTTCTCGCCCATCCTTAACTGGTGGACCGGAATGCCAAGCGGGGATCCGATGCCAAGAGCGCTCTGCCTCTAAGGGCCGGAACGGGTACGGGATACGGCATAGAGCTCTACCAACCAGGGACACACCACGTATCTGCTATCCGCTCCTCTCATCCGCTATCCGTTCGCACCATCCGTTATCCGTTGGGAATTACTATCCTCTTAGGGAATGCGAGCGTCGCGCATGTCGTCAGCCCACGTTAAATCCGCGGTGTTCGGTACGAACAGGCAGGACGCCTGTTCCACTTTAGATGTTACTTCTACTTTAGATGTTATTTCTACTTTAGGCCCCCACGAGCCCTTTATCAACCCTCCGGCGCGTTTCAGGTGCGACACAAGATTCGGCGCACATGGCACGTGTCGGCTGGTCTGCCGATTGATGAAGTTTGGCAATAATCCGCCGCAGGCGGCAAGAGGGTGTGGCTCCACCCCACCACCCCTGGCGGACAGGGCGAGCTTGTTGAAAAACCCGTCAATGGGCCAGTCACGCGGGATCTGTAGTGGCGAGGCATGCCTCGCTACTACGTGAGCGACGCCTGCTCGGCCACGGTAGGGAAGACAGCTCCGTACTTTATCAAGTTTATCAACGGGCTCG